>CAZPNN010000154.1:0-3403 GCA_964587605.1 uncultured Chromatiaceae bacterium | reverse complement strand
GGACGAGCAGCCGTTCCTGCAGTACGCCATCGACCGGATGATGGACCTGGGCATCGACTATCCGGCAGGCCTCGCCCGCCTCACAGCAGCGCAGCTCGCACAAGTACGCGAGCACTACTGGTCCCTGACCCGCCGCAAGGTTCAGCTGTCCCCGGGCCAGCGGCTGATCGACAAGAACCCTCTCAACCTGTTGCGGCTGCCGGCAATACGTCGCCTGTTTCCCAATGCCCGCATCCTGCTGGCGATCCGGCACCCTTGTGATGTGGTCTTAAGTTGCTTCATGCAGCACTTCCGGGCGCCCGAGTTTGCCTTGCTTTGTCGCGACCTGCCGACACTGGCGCGAGGCTATCGTCGTTCCTTCGATTTCTGGTACGAGCAGCTGCCGTTGTTGCAGCCAGTCGTGCGTGAAATCCGCTACGAGACTTTCGTCGATGACTTCGAGGCGGAAAGCCGGGACATCATGGCGTTCCTTGGTCTTGACTGGGCCGCTGCGCAACGGGCGCCGGCGGCGCACGCCTTGTCGAAGGGTTTTATCAGTACGCCGAGCTATGCCCAGGTGATCGAACCGGTAAACCGGCGGGCCGTGGGTCGGTGGAAGCCCTACGAAGCCTGGTTCGGGGAGGCGTTGAGCGTTCTGCAGCCCTACCTGGATCGATGGGGCTACACCGCTTGAGAACCGGATTCAGAACAAGAGGTAGGTGGACAGGATGTACTTTTCCGACGACTTCGGCGCCACCCCCGCGTGCTGGTACATCCAGTAGGGCGGGAACATCAGTAACCGCCCCGCGCGCGCGCTGACCTTGAAATTCAGTTGGGGAAAGTCCGTTTCTCCGCCGGTCTCGACGTCATTCAGGTACCAGAGGAACACCAGGTAACGGTTCGACAGGTCGTGCACCGAATCAAAATGCGGCTGGAAGCACTCCCCGGCATCGGGCCGATAGCGTTTGAGGATCAGGTCGGCGGTCTTCGGTGAATCGGGGATGGGGATTGGCGCGAGACCGATATCGGCGTTGTAGCGGTCCAGGGCGAACGATATTCGCTGGCGAAAAAATGCTTTCAAGGTCGGGTCGGACAGCTGGCTCACGTTGATTTCCGTCCAGGCTGATTCCTCGAGGCCCGGACGCGCCGTGCGGCCATTCAGCGTGTGGAATCGCGACAGCCCGTTGAACGAATCAATCATCCTGGCGCAAAGCGCTGCATCCAGATCCGCGTCGTAACTGCGAATGAAGTGCTGAAGGTTCACGCTACAATGATAGTCCTTCATTGCCGGACTGGAATAATCCAGTGACTGATGCCTCGCAGGAGGCCCGATGGCTGCTTCGGGCTGGACGGGTGGAGGAGGCGGAACAAGCCTTCACGCGCGTCCTGACCGAGTCGCCATTCGACGTTGAGGCGCTCAATTTCGTCGCGCTGGCATCGATTCGCCTGGGTCAATTTTACCGCGCTCGCGATTTGCTCAATCGCGCGGTCAGCGTCAGTCCCGGGCACGCCACCAGCCATCACCATCTTGGCCGGGCCTCGGAACTCATCGGCGATCTGGCCGCCGCTCGCGACAGTTACGAACGTGCCGCAAGGCTGAGTGTGGACCTGCCCGCTGCCCGCCTGCACCTCGCGGCGCTGCTGGAGCGGATGGGTGAGCAGCACGCCGCCCTGGTGCAGTACTCGCGCGTGATGTCCGACATGCAGCAGCGGGGCAGGTGGCTGGACCCGGCGACGACACCGCCGGCCCTGGTGCCGCTGGTTTCGCACGCGGCGCAGGCCGTGCGGGCCGGACGCCGGGCACTCTACTTCGGGTTGCTCGAGCCACTGGTCGCGGAGTTCGGCCGCTCCGGTCTCTCGCGGGTGGAGAAAATGTTGCGAATCCACCTGAACGAAGAGCAACCAGACTATACGGACGCCCGCCAGCACCCGACCTTCCTCTACTTTCCAGACCTGCCAGCGACGCCGTACTTCGACCGGGGCCTCTTCCCGTGGCTGGCTGCCTTTGAAGGCCGTACGGGCGATATACGGGCCGAGCTGCAGTCGCTGCTGCTCGCCGATGCGGGTAGCGAAGCCGTGTTCGGTTCGCCCGAGCTGGCCGCTCAGAACCTGCGGAACCCGGATGGTGCCCCCAGCTGGACGGGCCACTACTTCTATCGCCACGGCGAACGGCGTGAGGCCAACTGCACGGCCTGCCCGGTCACCAGTCGTGCGCTGGAATTACTGCCGCTGTCGGTGGTCGAGGATCACGGGCCCGAGATACTGTTTTCGGTATTCACTGCGGGTACCCACCTGCTCGCTCATCGTGGCGTGACGAACACGCGTGTCGTCGCTCACCTGCCGCTCATCGTACCGCCCGACTGTGCGCTCCGCGTCGGCGGGGAAGATCACGCCTGGCAGGAGGGTCGTGTGGTGGTCTTCGACGACACCTACGAGCACGAGGCGTGGAATCGCAGCGACCAGATCCGGGTGGTGCTGATCTTCGATCTCTGGAACCCGCACCTGACCGAACTCGAACGGGCGGCCGTTGCCAGGATCGTCGTTGCCATCGGCGAGTTTCGCCAGGCGACAGAGAAGGCTTGAAGCCATGCGACTTCCAAAGCCCTTCTACCGGCTGCCTGTCAGATTCGACGCTGCGCGCCTGGCGGCTGAAGTATCGCAGGTGCCGGCCAGCGCCTGGGCAGCACATCCCAACGAAATCGACGGTAATTCTTGCGTACGCCTGATCAGCGTTGAAGGTGGTGAAAACGACGACGTTGCCGGCCGGATGTCGGCCACGCCGAAACTGCTGGCAGCGCCGTATCTCCGTCAGGTGCTGGCCAGCTTCGGAGTGGTCTGGAGCCGATCCCGGCTGATGCGCCTGGCGCCTGGCGCCGTCGTGCCGCTCCACGCCGACATCAACTACCACTGGTATTCGCGGGTCAGGCTGCATATTCCGGTGCAGACCCACCCTGACGTGACCTTCTATTGCGGCGACGAGCGGGTGCACATGGCCGCCGGCGAAGCCTGGCTGTTCGACAACTGGCGGCTTCATCGCGTGGAAAACCCGAGCGGCGTCGAGCGCATTCACCTGGTGGCGGACACGTCCGGAACGGCCCCGTTCTGGCGTCTTGCTGCGCAGAGCGATACGCCGATCGAGCGTTGGCACCAGCACAATTTCAATCCCGAACTGGATGCGCAGCCGATGACGGAGAACAACGCCCCCGCGCAAATCATGCCGGCAGCAGAGGTGCAGCTGCTGCTTGGCGATCTCGGCGGCGAGCTTGTGACGGTCGATAACAGCGACGCAGCGCCCGGCTTTGTGCATCAATACCAGATGTTGCTCGAGGACTTTTGCCGCGACTGGCGACAGCTCTGCGCACTGCACGGCCAGCGCGGGGGCGGGCTTAAGGACTTCCAGGGCGCCTGCGATACGCTGCGGAAC
>CAZPNN010000153.1:0-3984 GCA_964587605.1 uncultured Chromatiaceae bacterium | reverse complement strand
AGCCTCAAGAAGGCACGAACGACGTAAATGGACATATCAATGGACGAGAAAATCCGGTGGAAATCGCCGCTGGTTGCGCCGAACGGCCTGATTCAAGGCCTTGGTAGCTACGCCGTACAGGGCCGCCAAATCGGAGTCGAGCAACACTCGCTGGCCCCAAGAGTTCCGATAGGGCTATTTTGCTGGCGTGGTACCTGGTGCATCGTTATGAGCCATCCAGGCGGTAAGGCTGAGCTGCATGGCTTTCTCGAAGGACAGGTCGAGAGCATGCACTTGATCGCGGCGCACAAAAATCGTGAAACCGCCCCCCACCATGTAAGCCAGCGGGATATAAACCGCGACGTGATCTTTCAGGTTATCGCTTGTCGGCAAGTCGTCCAGGCCGTCGCGCGTCAGGAATCCGGCGATCTTAAAATCCGAATTTGCCAAAGTTACAATTACCGAATTGCCATGGGTGTTCGTACCGCGCATCGGCTTGAGAAAGCCCATGATGTCGTTGAGCGAACTGAATACTGTGCCGACGATGGGAATCTTGTGGAAGACTCCCTCAATCCAGGACTCCAGGAAACGGAAGAACGGCAACCTTACGGATAATCCGGCCAGAAAAATGAGCACAATGCCCAGAAAGATGCCGATGCCAAAGGGCAGTTCCTGACCGCCAAGGATGTGAGGGGGCAAGAGGCGGTTAAACAGGCCATCGAAACTGTTGAGCATCCAGACGAGAAAGTAAACGCTCAGTAGTAGCGGCAGAACAATAAGGCAGCCCTTGAAAAAGGTCTGTGTAACCTGGCTCCATAGCGGCTCGGGCTTGTACATCGGCAGACCCTAGCACTTTTGCGCGAATGGTCAAAAGCCCGGGCGCCTGTCTCGGCAGAACCGTGGTCAACCTTGCGACGCCATAGAGGGCAGCAAGGGTTGAATCCAGGAGAATCCGCGAGGCAACGTCGGGCTTAGGATCTGAGAGCGGGTTGGACTAGGTCGAGTTACCAACCTCAGCCCGCCAATGCCTCCGTCAGGGATTGGGTCAAATCCGGCGCGGCTGCGCGCAATTTCCCATCCTCAGTGATCAGCCGCGTCCCCAGCTGTGTGGCTGCCACCAGAAAGCGCGCATCGTAGGCGGAAACGCCGCGCTCAACCGCGATGCGCAGCGCGTCGGCATGTGCCACGCTGAGCAGCCGCGGCTCCAGTCTCGTGACGGCTTCCTGCAAGACCGAAACGCCCTGGCCGATCGTCAGTTCCTGGATCCGGACGTAGCGGGTCAGCACGTTGGTCAGTTCCACCAGCGAGTGCGCATCCGTGCACCAGTCAGGATCGCGGAGGTAAAGCTCGCGTGCCGCCAGTTGCCAGGGCGTCTGGCGAATCAGCAACGCGAGAACCACGTTGGTGTCGACAAGGTACATCGAGGGTCCCCGCGTTCCCTTTTAGTCACGGCCTTCGCTGATTGCCGCCTCGATGTCGTCGATGGTCTGCAGCTTGCCGCTGCGCAGACTGACCGGTTCTGGCAACTCCAGTTGACCGGCCCCGGCCACAAGACCGGATTCCAGCAGCCGAATGGCCTCCTTGGTGACGGAGCGGCGATTGCGCTCGGCCTGGGCCTTCAATCGTTGATGGAGCTGTTCGGGAAGATTCTTGATGACCAGAGTTGACATAAGAGGGACCCGTTTTGGGGATGCGCCAGGAAGCATAACGGTAGCATTACGGTAGCTTCAAGACTTTTCGCACGTACCGGCGTCAACCCCCCGCCCGATACTCCCGCGCACTCTGAAACCGCAGCACCTCCAGCGGCGCCGCCTCGTACCCCACCGACGGCTCAGTTAAGCCGAAGTTCTGCAGTATTTATAGAGTTTCGGAATATTCCGTTGGTCGCGGATAGCCCTTATAACTCCTCCACAGGTCTCTGCACTGTCGGCGCCACGGAGTTCACGATGGGCCTATAGGATATTTGCTATAAGTGTCAGGAAGGTTGATACTGGTGCGTGCTTTCGACTGCTTTGATGACGTGCGCGATTTTCTGCAACGCCTGCCGGAAAGCGACCGCAGGAAGATCGGACACGCGATTCGCGAGTTTCAGGCCGGGAACCTGCCTGCGACCATCGCCAAGCCACTGCATGGTTTTGGAGTGGGTATCTACGAACTGAAGCATCACGCAAGCCGGGTAGTCCTTACGCTCCAGGTGACGGATACGGTATGGGCCATTTATGCCTATCTCAAGGACTCTCAGGAAGGTTCAAAGATGCGCCGGAAGCACGATGTCGTTATTCGTCAGAGACTGAGGGATCCACGACTGGCCTTGACCAGATAAAGGAAGATTGAGGTAACAGATGGCTTACAAAAATGTATTTCTGGCGCTGGGCTTCGCTCATGACGAGGCGACCATTGAAACCTGGCGAAGTGATCTCGCCCGGATCGTGCGTCGTCAGTTCGAGCGTAGCGGAAAGTCCCAGGTCAGTTTCGCGCAGCAGCTCGGAATCAAGCAGAGCGTCCTGAGTCCCATCGTGAACGGTAATCTCGGCCGGGTGTCGGTTGAGTTTCTGCTGAAGCTTTGTGTGCGATTGGGTACGGCAGGCGAGGCGCGGTGGAGCGGCTCTGCAGAAGCTGCCGTTGCTACCGAGGTTGCCGCAAAGGGTGCAATCCGTAGGCGCGCAATGACGAATGCGACACATCGCGTGGCCAAGGCTACCACCCGGGGCAGGAGGCACGCGGTGGCTGGTTAAATTTACAGGCTCCGATACTCCCGCGCACTCTGAAACCGCAGCACCTCCAGCGGCGCCGCCTCATACCCCGCCGCCACCCGCTCCTCAGTTGGCGTGCCATACAGCGTCGTCCGGTGCACGGGCCGGCGTCCGATACTCTCGATCAGCGCGTCCATCCGCTCCGGCGGCAGTTCCTGGCCAAAGCTCGCGCCGGCGGCGCGGGAGATGCTTTCGTTCATCAGCGTGCCGCCGAGGTCGTTGGCGCCGGCGTTCAGGATGCGTGCCGCGCCTTCCTCGCCGAGCTTCACCCAGCTCACCTGGATGTTCGGAAGCCAAGGGCCGAGCACGAGGCGCGCGACGGCGTGCATCAGCACCACCTCGCGCCAGGTCGGGCCGGGACGGGCGAGGCCGCGGCGGTACATCGGCGCTTCCATGTGCACGAAGGGCAGGGGCACGAACTCGGTGAAGCCGCCGGTCTCCAGCTGCAGGTTGCGGATCGCGAGCAGGTGACGCGCCCAGTGTCGCGGCGTTTCCAGGTGGCCGAACATGATCGTGGACGTCGTGCGCAGGCCAAGCTGGTGGGCGGTGCGCATCACGTTAAGCCACTCGGCGGTGTTGACCTTGTCGGGGCAGATCAGCTGCCGCACCTCGTCGTCGAGGATTTCGGCGGCGGTACCGGGCAGCGTGCCGAGGCCCGCAGCCTTCAGCTGTTTCAGGAACGCTTCGAGCGTCAGCCCCAGAGTCTTCGCGCCCTGGGTCACTTCCAGCGGCGAGAAGGCGTGCACGTGGATGTCCGGCGCCGCGTCTTTTACCGCGTGGAGCACGTCGAGGTAGGTCTGGCCGGTGAAAGCCGGGTGGATGCCACCCTGCAGGCAGACTTCCGTGGCGCCCCGGCGCCAGGCCTCCTCGGTGCGCCGGGACACTTCGGCCATGTTCAGTACATACGGCGCGCCGCGCAGGTCCTCGTCGGTCTTGCCCTTGGAGAACGCGCAGAAGGTGCACTTGTAGGTGCACAGGTTCGTGTAGTTGATGTTCCGGTTCACCACGTAGCTGATGTCGTCGCCGCAGGCTTCCTGGCGTAGTTCGTTGGCGTGGGCGGCGAGGAGGTGGAAGTCGGAACCCCTTAGCGAGAAGAGGTGCGTGATTTCGTCTTCGGTGCCCGGCTGTAGGAGCGCCTTCAGGCGCGACCCGGTTTGTGTCGCGCCTGAAGGCGCTCTTACCGGGGGTGCTGCTCCGGCGCCGGGCGACCAGTTGTCCGGGCGCGCCAGGCCTGAGGCGTCGGCGTGGCGCA
>CAZPNN010000152.1:0-16080 GCA_964587605.1 uncultured Chromatiaceae bacterium | reverse complement strand
CGCCGGTTTCACGGCAGGGATGCCAGCACGGCCTTAAGGCGCGCGGTGTGATCTTCCAACAGCGCGGGTTCGGCAAAGCCGCGGCCGTGGGATCGTAAAGGCTGCCCTGCGTATCGGGGAATCACGTGCAGGTGAAAATGGAAGACGGTCTGGCCGGCCTCGGCCCCGTTGAACTGCATCAGCGTGATACCTGCCGGCTGGAATGCTTTCATCGCCGCCCGCGCCACCCGCTGGCCCACCCGGATGGCGGCTTCGGCCATGGCCGGCTCCAGATCGAAAAGGTTCTCAGCCGCCGCCTTCGGAATCACGAGGGTGTGCCCATCAGCCTGGGGCATCACGTCGAGTATCGCAATCGTCGACTCGTCTTCGTAAACCTTGTGGGCGGGGATTTCACCACGCAGGATCTTCGCGAAAATATTCGTCGGGTCGTAGGCCATACGGCACCTCCGGGTCTAGCATAGGAGTCGTGCTTGCCGATGCCAATCGTTGTTTCGTCTGCGGCCCCGGAAATCCGGGCGGCCTTAAGCTGCATTTTCACATCGACGCGGCCGACGTCTGCCGCACAGAATTCACTCCCGGCCCGGATCATGGCGGGTACGCCCAGCTGACGCACGGCGGGATCGTCTACAGCGTCCTCGACGACGTCATGGCCAACTGGCTGTACCTGAAGGGAATGCGGGCACACACTGCCCGCTGCGAAATCCGCTATCGGCAGCCGCTGGCCATCGGCACTCGCGTCCTGCTCGAAGGCTGGCTGGTCCGGCAGAAGGGCAAAGTTGCGTTCCTGCAGGGCAAGATGCTGAAGGCCGATGACGGCACGCTGGTGGCCGAGGCCGAGGCCAGCTTCATGGTCGTGGGCTGATAGTCCCGGGGCAGCATCCGGGCCACGGTCTACCTAAGAGACACGAGTTCACTGGAGGCAAGATGTTTTCACTCGGCTACCTGTTGATCGCGGTCGTGGATTTCGCAGTACTGGTCTGGGCTGCGCGCCTTTGCCTGCAATTCCGCACGAATGGCCTGATCTTTGCCTCGCTTCCGCTCACCCTGCTGTGGTTCGATAATTTCGTTATCGGCATCGGCGGCACGCTCGGCGAGGGCGAGCTTCTGATGGGCCTCAATACCGTGCGCTTTCTGGCGCACTACATCGGCCTGCCCATGATGTTCATCGCCTTGGGCGCGATGGCGCGCGAGGCCGGGTTCGGCTGGGCTCGGACAAAGCTGGCGATGGGCGCGTTTTGTGCACTGGCAACCGGGTTCATTGTTCACGACCTGTGGCTGTTCTCGCAGGCGACGTTCTACCCGTCGTGCTTCGCCGACACGCTCCGCTACACCACCAGCATCTCGGCGCACACCGCGTGCGGACCGGCGGCCGAAATCGGCGCGGGGCGGTCTATACCGCCTGTACCTGCAATAACTCTGACGATCATGATGATCCTTTTCGGCAGCTATCTCTGGTACCGGATGGGCTGGAAGTGGCTGACGCTGGGTTCGATAGGCGCAATGGCATTTTTTGCCGTGCCCTACGCACAGACTGGCGGGATCCTCGGCAATGTCGGCGAGCCGATTATCAGCATCGTGATAGTTTCAACGGCTGTGCATATCGCGCGGCGTCGTCAACCGGATCTGGTGGCATGAACCCGAAAGCGGAAGATGCCCGGGCAAGCCCATCGAAGTGCTACGTCACGAGGATCTCGTGCGAGACCGCGTGGTGGTGATTCCATCACCCGGCCGTCGCGAGGATCCGGGCGGCTGGTTGCACGGCGCTGTGCCGCTTCAGGCCGCGGCCGGTGGCGGCGATTCAAAGAACGCGATGTCGTAGATCCCGGTGCCTTCGCGGAGTGGCTTGCAGTCCTTTTGGTACGCATCACTGGTGTAGAAGGCATTCAGCTGATCCATGCTCGGGAACTCGAGCATGATCACGACCTTGTTGGCGAGCTTCTCGCCGGACACCACGCTGGCGGCCTTGCCACGGATGACGTACTTGCCGCCGTGCTGGCGCGCGAGCCTGGCCGATTCCTCGGAATATTGCTTCAGCTTGGGGCCGGGGTTGGTGACCTCGACGATCGAGAGAATGTAAGCGGGCATGGCGGGGACTCCGTGAAACGTGGCCCGTGATTATCCGGGCAATACGGCCCGCGCATCAATGCGCGGTCTCTGGAACAACTGGAGCATCGGTCAGCGTATCGAGGTGCATAAGCTTCCTGACGAGCGGCGAGATTGCCAATATCACGATACCGGCACCGATCGCGACCCAGCCGACGGTCGAATAAACGTCCAGGACCGTTTGCTGGCCCGCCGCTTCGCCCAGGGCGCTTTCCGCGCCCGCTGCCGCGGCAATCAGGCCGGCGGCGAAGTTACCGGTCGCCGATGCGAAAAACCAGGCCCCCATGATCAGGCTCGCCATGTGCGCCGGGGCAAGCCGGTTCATGGCCGAGAGGCCAACCGGAGACAGGCAAAGCTCGCCGGTGGTGTGCAGCAGGTAGATCAGGAAGATGACGGCGACCGGCGTGGCAACGCCGATGGTCGCGCCCGCGACGAGTACTAGAAAGCCCGCACCCAACTGCACCATCGCCAGCCCGAATTTTGCCGGGGCTGAAGGTTCAAGTCCCTTCCTGGCCAGCCAGAGCCAGAGCCCCGCGAACACCGGGCCGAGCAGAACGATGTAGATGGCGTTGATGGATTGGAAAACGGACGCCGGGACGCCGGCGCGATCGACGAAGCGGTCGGTGTACAGGTTCAGCGAGGACCCAGCCTGTTCGAACAGGGCCCAGAACAGGATTGAGCCCACAATCAGGAACAGGGCGGCAACAATGCGGTCCCGGTCAGCGGGCGGCAGGCGGAAGACGGCTGTGTAGAGGACGTAGGCGACCAGCGCCAGTCCGGCGACTCCGAGCAGTCGCCCCACCAGCTCCTGATACTGGACCAGCCACCACACGATCCCGACTGCGGCAACCCCGGCGAGGTACAGCAGCCATTCAAACCGGATACCGCCGACCCGTCGTGCGAGGCGGGTCGGGTCCGGTGCTTCGCCCTTGCCCATCAGCAAGGGCTTGCCCCGCATGAACACGGCGAGGCCGAGGAGCATCCCGAAGCCGGCGGCGCCAAAGCCGTACGACCAGCCCCAGGTCTCGCCAAGATAGCCGCAGAGCACGGAACCAATGGCCGCACCCAGGTTGATCCCCATGTAGAAGATCGTATAAGCCGGGTCGCGCCGGGGATCAGTGCGCGGGTAGAGCTGGCCGACGATGACCGAGATATTGGCCTTCAGGAATCCCGACCCGACAATGATGAAGGACAGCGCGAGCCAGAATACGTTGAGAGTCGGGCTCGCCTGGCCGCCATCGCCTTCGACACCCATCAGGAAGTGGCCAAAGGCCAGCAGGATCCCGCCGAACAACACCGCCTTGCGCTGACCAAGGTAGCGATCCGCCAGATAGCCACCGATCACGGGCGTGATGTACACCAGTGCCGTGTAGGCTCCGTAGATGATGCTCGCGCGCTCGTCGGAAAAGAGCCAGTGCTTGGTCAGGTAAAAAATGAGCAGGGCGCGCATCCCGTAGTACGAGAAGCGCTCCCACATTTCGGTAAAGAACAGGACGAACAGTCCCGGCGGGTGGCCGAAATAGGTCCTTGCCGGGGCGGCGGTCGACATGGCGGACCCGGGAGACGCCATTCAGGCGGGCTTGTCGCGAACGGATTCGGCGGCCGCAGCCGGCCTGGACAGGACTCGGGCCATCATGATGCCAGCCTCATACAACAGGTACATCGGAATGGCCAGCAGGGTCTGCGAGATCACATCGGGCGGCGTCAGGAACATGCCCACCACGAAGGCACCGAGGAACACGTACTGGCGGTTGCTGGTCAGCGCCTCGACCGTCACCATGCCGGTGAGCACCAGCAGGACGGTGGCCACCGGGACCTCGAAGGCTGCGCCAAAGGCAATGAACAGGAACAGCACGAAATCCAGGTAACTGTTGATGTCGGTCATGACCATTACACCGGTCGGTGCCGAGCCGGCGAAGAAAGCAAACATGATGGGGAATATCACCGAGTAAGCAAACGCCACGCCGGCGTAGAACAGCACCACACTGGAAACCAGCAGCGGGACAGCCAGCCGTTTTTCCTTGCGGTACAGGCCAGGGGCCACGAAAGCCCAGATCTGGTAGATCACGGCCGGCATCGCCAGCATGATGGCGACGTAAAAGCTTGCCTTCAAAGGCGTCATGAACGGCGACATCACCTCGGTGGCGATCATCGTTGCGCCCGCTGGCAGCTGTGCCATCAGCGGTCTCGACACCGCCTCGAACACCTGGCCCGTGAAGGGCAGCAGGCAGAGGAACAGCGCCAGCACGGCGCCCATCGCCTTCATCAGGCGCGAGCGCAGCTCCAGCAGGTGCGACATCAGGCTGGCCTCCGGTAACTCCTCCGGGGAATCGTTGTGCTGATGATCGTTGTCTGCCATGACTGTCCGGGTTACGGCGCCGGAATGTGGTTCTGGGGTTCCGGCCGATCCGTCGGTTCATCACCGGCATCGGTTGGAGTCGGGGTGGCGTCTGTTTCTCTTTCCGCCGCCGTTCGCGGAATCAGGTCATCGGCGCCTGGACGGCTGTAGGACGGTTTGGGCGCAGCGGCTTTCGATTCGCTGGCAGTGATCCGGCGCTCCTCCGCCTCGATCTCGTCGCGGATCTGCGTGGTGAGTGTGCGGGCCATCCGCCGGGCCTGACCGGCATAGCGGCCGAGCTGGGCGGCCACCTTCGGCAACTTCTCCGGACCCAGGACGAGGAGCCCGATTACAAAAATCAGGGCGAGCTCCCAGAAACCCACTTCAAACATGGCTACCCCGTGTCCCGTAGGCGCCTGTGCCAGCGGTGATCACGGGCGCCCGGCGATCAGGTGTTACCGTTCCGCTCCGACTCCCGCTT
This sequence comes from uncultured Chromatiaceae bacterium, assembly GCA_964587605.1. Classification (GTDB taxonomy): domain Bacteria; phylum Pseudomonadota; class Gammaproteobacteria; order Steroidobacterales; genus SHZI01. The sequence continues at coordinate 11,158 of CAZPNN010000152.1, read as the reverse complement.
GGGAGTGCCGGACTCCGGAAATTCTGCGTCGGGCTTGCCAAGCTTACGGGGATCGTGGACTTCCGTTTCGGAGTCCGACATTGCCTTGCGGAAACCCTTCAGTGCACCGCCCAGGTCGGAACCGATACCCTTGAGACGTTTGGTGCCGAAGATCATCACCACAATGAGCAGGATGATGAGTAGTTGCCAGATGTGGATGCCACCCAGACCCATGGTCGCTTCTCCATTGTCTTTGTTGCTGCCCGCCCGGGCAGAGCCGCCGAAAAGTCGGCGCAAGCGTTTAGGATAGCCTGATCACGGTGCCGCCACGTGACAAAGATCACGGTCGTTGATCGAAGTCGGGCGGCACCCGCAGGGAAAATGTGACCGGACCGCTGTTGACGAGTTCCACTTCCATATCGGCACCAAACTGGCCCGTTTGCACGCGCGGCCATCGCTCTCTGGCCGCGCCCACCAAATGCTCGAACAATTGCTGCCCTACCGCCGGTGGTGCGGCTGGTTCGAATCCCGGCCGGTTGCCGTGGCTCGTGTCCGCCACCAGGGTGAACTGCGGCACCAGGAGCAATTCTCCACCCGAGTCGGTCAGGGAGAGGTTCATGCGCCCGGCCGCATCGGGGAAAACGCGGTATGCCAGCAGGCGGGCGGCGAGCCGCTCGGCAACAGCCGGTGAATCACCCCGTTCCACGCCGATCAGCACCAGCAGTCCAGGGCCAATGGTGGCTATTTGTGCCCCAGCCACGTCAATGCTCGCCCTTTTGACCCGTTGTAGCAGTCCGATCACAATTAGTTACCCCACATCTCCGTATAAAATAGGCTATATTAACGAGAATAATCCCACATATTCAGAAATATTGGAGTTGTGGTTCAAAAAGTCTAATAAGCTCTCAAATATAGGCTGGTTATGGGATTTCAACTGATTTTGAAGCCATTCATTACGGTCTTTATGGCATTTGCCCTGCTGAGCTGTGGCTCGGGCTCTGAGCGTGGAAATTCCCGGCCAGCACTGAAGACGTTCAAGTACGCGATGGACCAGGCGCCGACCACCCTCGATCCGGTGCAGGCTGCGAATGTCTACGCCAACTTTGTGATCACCAACGCCTACGACACGCTTTACTCCTACCAGTATCTTGCCCGGCCTTACCTACTCAAACCCAATCTTGCCGTCGACTTCCCCGTCGTAACGGATGACGGCCTGACCTACACCTTCAAACTGAAGAAGGGCGTCCGGTACGTCGACGATCCCTGCTTTCCCGGTGGTCTTGGTCGGGAAGTCGTGGCCGAAGACTTCATCTATTCCCTCAAGCGCCAGTTTGACCCGAAGAACCAGCCGCAGGGCGCGTGGCTGTGGCAGGGGCGCATTGCCGGCCTCGACGAGTGGAAGGCGGCGGGCTCGGATTACTCGCAGCCGGTCTCGGGTCTGCGGGCGCTCGATGCGCACACCCTGGAAGTGCGGCTCACCCGGCCTTACCCGCAACTCACCTACACGTTGGCCCAGGGCTACTCGGCGCTGGTGCCGCACGAGGCCGTCGAAAAATATGGCAAGGCCCTCGGCATACACCCGGTCGGCTCCGGACCCTTCAAGCTGATTTCCTACGACACCGCGCGGGTGGTGATGGAGCGGAACCCCCACTTTCGCCAGGAGCCGGTGGACCTGGCAGCCGAGGGCTATGACCCCGCGACCCAGAGCTTTAGCGGGGTCGCGGCAATCCAGGGCCGCTCTCCACCCTTCATCGATCGGCTCGAATTCCATTTCATCAACGAACCGAGTGCCTCCTGGGCTTCATTTACCAAGGGCGACGAGGTTCAGTTGACAGTGCTGCCCGTCGAGCAGGACAAGCAGGTGCTCGCCAGCAAGCGGCCCGTCACGCTGCGGCCGGAATACGCGGAGAAGTACCACTTTTACGCGGGCCTGGAGGCCGGGTTCATCTCGACCTCGTTCAATATGTCCTTTCCGGAACTGGGCTACAACGAGGATCCGGTCCGCGAGCGCCGCAACAAGGCATTGCGCTGCGCGATCATCAAGGGCTACGACTGGGAGTCCCGCAACGACAGCTGGTACAACGGGATCGGGGAGATCTTCCCCGGAATCATCACACCCTCCAGTCCCGAGTTTGATCCCGAACTATCCCGCGAAAGCGTCACCCGCGACCTTCCGGGTGCGCGTCAGCTCCTCCAGGAGAACGGCTGGACGCCTGACAATCTGCCTACTCTGGTCTTTGGAGGCCCCACAGGCACGACGGAACGCCTGTTCTTCGAGCAGTTCCGCGCCTGGATGCACGAGATCGGTTTTCCGCGTGAGGAGGTCGTGCAGAAGACCTACGCCAATTTCGGCGATCTGTCCCGGGCCTGGAAGCGCAGTGAACTGCCTCTGGTCACCAAGGGCTGGGGTCTCGATTTCCCCGACGCCGAAAACACCCTGCAGCTTTTCTACGGCCCGAACGCCTCTCCCGGATCCAACGACGCCAACTGGCACAACGCCGAATTCGACCGCCTCTACGAGCAGGCGTCGGTGATGCTGCCGTCGCCGGAGCGCACAGCCATCTACCGGCGGATGAACCAGATAGTGATCGACGACTGCGTGGTCATCAGCGGACTGTCCCGGACGCGAATCTACCTCTGGCACAAGAATGTGATAGCGATACCAGACCGGGAAATCCTCGGCGGAAACTTTCTGAAGTACGTGGACGTGCTGCCGGTCACGCCAGCGGCGAAGGGCACCTGAGGTGGAGCTGTTTCAGTACTCACTGAGAAAACTGCTGGCCGGCATTCCGCTGATCCTGGGCGTGACACTGGTCAGCTTTGCACTGATGGTTTACTTCGGGCCGGACCTCACTTACCAGTTGCTGGGCAAGAACCCTACGCCTGAGCAGATCCTCGAAGTTCGCCATCAGCTCGGGTACGACCAGAACTTCGCGCAGCGCTACCTCATTTTTTTGCGCGAAATCGTCACGCTGGACTTCGGCAGTGCCTCGACAGGCGAGCCGGTGAGTAAGCTGCTCGCGGACAAAATACCTGTGTCCCTGGCGCTGATCCTGCCGGGTTTCGTGCTTGGCCACGTGGTCGGTTTGCTGCTGGCGCTGGCGGCAGCCTACTGGCGAGGGCGCTGGGCCGACAAGCTGATCATGGCCTTCGCCGTGATTGGGATGAGTATCAGTTTCCTGATCGTGATCATCGGTTTTCAGATCCTTCTGAGTTCAAGTGACGGTCTCGACCTGTTCCCGGTACGCGGCTGGAATAGTGATTCCCTGGGTCAGTACCTGACCTATGTGACCGTGCCGACGCTGGCCATCATGTTCGTGGCGCTCGGCTACGAGACCCGTTTTTACCGCTCGATCATTGTCGAGGAAATGACGCGTGACCATGTGCGAACGGCAAGGGCATTCGGGTTGCCCGAATCGCGCATCTTTTTCCGCAATATCCTCAAGAACTGCCTTATCCCGATCATCACGCGCATCATGTTCTCGATTCCCCAGGTGGCCATTGGCGGCGCCTTGCTGATCGAGAGCTACTTCGGGATTCCGGGAATCGGCAAGGCCACCTACGAAGCCATCGTCACGGGGGACCAGCCGGTGCTGAAGGCCGTCGTGAGCCTAACGGCCATCCTGTTCGTGTTTGTCGTGGTCCTGAACGACATCCTCTACCGGGTCGTGGATCCCCGAGTGACGCTGAAATGAACGCTGTCAGCCTGGCGGCGCAGGCGCCAACACCGGCGCGCCGGGAATCCCTGTGGCGCACGGCAGCCCGCAAGTTCGCCCGCGACCGGCTGGGGCTGGTGGCGCTCGGCGTCGTGCTTGTCTACTTTGTGGCCGCGGCGGGGGTCTGGCTGGGATTGTGGGCCGCTGGCTGGGGCGATCTCAGCGGAACGAAGTGGGAGGCGGCATCGGGCGCCCACTGGTTTGGCACGAACATCATCGGCCAGGATATCTACGACCGCGCCATCTTCAGTACAGCTACGGCGTTTGAGGTTGGACTGATCGTGGCGGTTGTTGCCACCGTAATCGGCGCGGTACTGGGGGCGTTTGCCGGCTTCTTCGCCGGCAGCCTCGTCGACGAGTTCCTGGTCTGGTGCATGGGCGTTCTCGATGCTATTCCGTTCTACTTGTTCGTGGCCGCCGTTGCCTTCGCGCTGGCAGACAACCCCTGGGCCATGCACGTCGCGATGATCTCGACGTTCTGGGTGGGCACCGCCCGGCTCATTCGCGGTGAGGTGATCAAGCTCCGGGACATGGAATACGTGGAGGCCGCCCATTCCATCGGTGTTCCGGAGACTGCCATCATCTTCAGACACATCCTGCCGAACACCTCGCACATCCTGCTGGTGCAGGCTTCGATTCTCTTTGTGGGTGCTATCAAGGCCGAGGTGATCCTCAGTTTCCTGGGCATCGGCATCAAGGACGGAATGAGCTGGGGCCTGATGATTGATGAGAGTACCAAGGAAGTCCTGTCGGGCTTCTACAACAATTTCCTGGCCGCTTCCCTGTTGATGTTTGGCCTCGTCATGGCCTTCAATGCGGTGGCCGACGCCCTGCAGGACGCGCTCGACCCGCGCAAGGTCGGCTGATGAGCAGTCGAACCGACGCTCCCGTGCTGCGGGTCCGCGATCTGACCGTCGAGTTCGCCACCGAGAACGGCGTGGTACGTGCCGTCGATAGTGTCAGTTTCGAAGTCCAGTCCAACGAGACGCTGGGACTGGTGGGCGAGTCGGGTTGTGGCAAGACGGTCACGGGCCTGTCGATACTGCGACTCATCCCGATGCCGCCGGGTCGGATCACGGCGGGCAGTATCGAATTGCAGGGCCGCGATCTCGTGCCGCTCGCAAACAGCGAGATTGAAGACATCCGCGGGCGCGATATTTCAATGATTTTCCAGGAGCCGATGACGGCCCTGAATCCCGTCTTTACGATCAGTAACCAGATGGTGGACGTGCTCTGTCGCCACCGCGGCCTGACGCGCCGGCAGGCGCGGGGCGTGGCCGCAGAACTGTTGGCCAAGGTCAATATTCCGGCCCCCGAAAACCGCCTGGACGACTACCCCCACCAGCTGTCGGGCGGCATGCGTCAGCGCGTAATGATCGCAATGGCCTTGTCCTGCAACCCGCAGCTCCTGATCGCTGACGAACCGACCACAGCGCTAGATGTCACGACCCAGGCCCAGGTGCTGGAGCAGATCAGCGCCTTGCAGGCTGAGTTCCGCATGGCGGTGGTCCTGGTAACCCACAATCTCGGCGTGGTCGCGGAAACCTGCCGGCGTGCGCTGGTGATGTACTGCGGAAGCATCGTCGAGTCTGGCGACACGGCGGAACTTTTCAGCCGCCCGCGGCATCCCTACACGGCCGGCTTGCTCGCCTCCATTCCACGCATTCGCACCGAACGGTTGCCGGAGTTGCCTGTAATCCCGGGCCGCGTGCCGGATCTCCTCAGCTTGCCGGCCGGATGCCGCTTCGCGGATCGCTGCCCGCGCGTCCAGGAACGATGCCGGGTGGAGCGGCCTAAGCTGGCGGGCCAGGGTTCGGCAAGTGCCGGCGCCAGTACCGTGGCCTGTCACTTTCCGCTCTAGAACCACGGGGTGGCCATGCGACTCTTCGATTTCGATCGGGCGCCCAACCCGCGGCGCGTCCGCTTCTTCCTGGCAGAAAAGGGGATTCAGATCCCCCGGGTGAACGTCAACCTGTTTCGCCACGAGCAGTTGTCGGCGGAATTCCTCGCCATCAACCCGGGTGGCACGGTGCCGGTACTGGAAACCGATGACGGCACTTACCTCACCGAGTCCGTGGCCATCTGCCGGTACCTGGAAGCGCTGCACCCGGAACCGCCGCTGTTCGGCGATAGCCCGCGCCAGGAGGCACTGACGCTGATGTGGGCGAACATCATCGAGAACGACGGGCTATCGGCCGTGGCTGAGGTGCTGCGCAACTTGTCCCCCGGCTTCCGCAACCACGCCCTCCCGGGCCTGCAGCCGTACCCGCAGATTCCGGCGCTCGTCGCCCGGGGACGCCAGAGGACGGAGCAGTTCTTCGATCGGGTCGAGCAGCAACTGCTGCATCAACGGTATGTGGCAGGCGGCAATTTTTCCTTCGCGGACCTGAGCCTGCTGGTCACGGCAGATTTCGCCGGTTGGGTCGACATCCATCCGCTGCGCACCCGGCCATCGCTCGAGCGATGGTATAGCCAGGTCGCGGCGCGCCCCGGCGCACGGGCCTGAACGATGTCAGCTCACCGTGAGCTTGTCCATCGCATCGCCCTGCTCGATCGCATCAACCACATCCAGGCCCTTGATGACTTTGCCGAACACTGTGTGCTTGCCGTCGAGGTGCGGCTGCGGGCCGTGAGTGATGAAGAACTGGCTGCCGTTCGTGCCGGGGCCGGCATTGGCCATCGCGATGACGCCGCGCTCGTGGCGCAACGGGTTACCCTTGAATTCATCCTTGAACCGGTAGCCCGGACCACCTCGGCCTGAACCCGTGGGGTCGCCGCCCTGGATCATGAAATTGCTAATCACGCGATGAAAGATGACGCCGTCGTAGAAGCCCTCCTGGACGAGGAACACGAAGTTGTTCACGGTTATTGGCGCGTGTTCGGGGAATAACTCCAGCTCTATGGTGCCCTTGCCCGTTTCGATGCTGACCTTGTAGGTGCGGTCGGTGGCGATTTCCATGGCGGGCGGCGCGTCGTATTGTTTCTCGGACATGGCGATACTCCGGAGCCTTAAAGAAGTTGGGGTTCGCACTCTATACTCGCAGCATGACTCCTGGCGACCCTGACGTACGCGCTGTTCCCCTCGTGGAGGTCACCGACCTCCGCAAGTACTTCCCCGTGCGCGGTGGCATGTTTCGCCGGGCGGTGGCGCAGATCCGGGCCGTCGATGGCGTGAGCCTGACCGTCAACGCCGGCCAGACGCTCGGGCTGGTGGGGGAGTCCGGCTGTGGCAAATCCACGCTGGGACGAACCATCCTGCGCCTCCAGAAGCCGACCGGTGGCTCCATCCGGTTCGCGGGCGAGGAGTTAAGCCACCTCTCCCGCCAGCAGCTGCTGCCCTGGCGCCGACGCATGCAGGCCGTCTTCCAGGACCCCTACGGCTCGCTGAGCCCGCGGCGCACGGTCGCACAGACGATCCGCGAGCCGCTCGACGTCCATCGGGTGGGAACGGCGGCCGAACGCCAGGCAAGGGTCGCCGAGCTGCTGGACGTGGTCGGCCTGAGTCCCCAGTCAGCCAGCCGCTACCCTCATGAATTCTCAGGTGGTCAGCGGCAGCGGGTCGGCATTGCCCGCGCGCTGGCGCTCAATCCCGAGTTCATCGTGGCCGACGAGCCCGTGTCGGCGCTGGATGTCTCGGTGCAGTCGCAGGTGCTGAACCTGATTGCCCGCCTGCAGCGTGAGCGGGGCATTGCGTTCCTGTTCATTTCGCACGACCTCGCCGTGATCCAGCACGTCAGCGACCAGATCGGTGTGATGTATCTCGGCAAGCTGGTTGAGCTGGCGCCGGCACAGGAGCTGTTCAGCAAGCCGTTGCATCCCTACACGGAAGCGCTGTTGTCAGCGGTGCCGCAGGTGGACAAGGGGGGTCGAAAACGCATCGTGCTCTCCGGCGACGTGCCCTCACCGCACGATCCGCCCCCGGGCTGCCCGTTTCACACGCGATGTCCGAGCGTCATGGACCACTGCCGCACGACGCCGCCTGTACTGAAGGCGCCTTCCGTAGACGACTCCCGCACCGTCGCCTGCCACCTCTTTTGAAAGGTACCGGACCTTAGTTGTTTGGTTTTAGGAACGCCAGAAGGTTGGCGAGAACAGCACGAGTAGCGTGAACACTTCGAGGCGGCCAAAAATCATGGCCAGACTGCAAACCCACTTGCCCAGATCATTGACGTCGGCGAAGTTGGATACAACCTGGCCGAGGCCAGGGCCCATGTTATTTATGGAGGCGGCGAGCGCCGAGAACGCCGTGACCTGATCCACGCCGCTACCGACGAGGATCAGGAGCATGACGCCGAACAGGAAGATGTAGGCCACACAAAAACCCCAGACGGCATCGACGACCCGCTGGGGAACCACCGACCCGCCCAGTCGAACAGGAATTTCTGCCGACGGGTGTACAAGCCGCTTCACCTCACGCGCACCCTGGTTGTACAACAGCAGCCAGCGTACGACCTTCATGCCCCCGGAGGTCGATCCCGCGCAGCCACCAATGAATCCCAATAAAATCAGGGTAAGGGGCAGTGCTCCGGGCCACCTGTCGAAACTGGTCGCGGTAAAACCGGTAGTGGTCATGAAGGAAACAACGTGAAAGGCGGCTTGCCGAAGCGACTCACCGAAACTGGTAACGTGTCCTGTGGTGGTCAGAAGGGCCGTACCAAGTGCGGCCACAGCAGCAAGAATCAGCGTGTAGGCCCGGAACTCCGGGTCGCGCCAGTAGGCCCCCAGGCCACGGCGGCGCCAGGCTACGAAGTGGAGAGAGAAGCTCGCGCCGGCGAGGAACATGAAGCCAATGGCGATGGCTTCAATCAGCGGACTGCGGAACCACGCGATGCTGGCATCGTGAGTCGAAAAGCCGCCGGTCGCGATGGTGGCAAAGGCATGGCACACGGCATCAAAAGCGCTCATGCCCGCGTACCAGTAGGCGGCTGTGCACAGCACGGAGAGGCCAACATATACAAGCCAGAGCGCCTTGCCCGTTTCGGTAATCCGCGGCGTTAGCTTGCTGTCCCTCATGGGGCCCGGCGTCTCTGCCCGGTACAGCTGCATGCCGCCAACGCCTAGCATCGGCAGAATGGCCACTGCCAGCACGATGATGCCCATTCCGCCCAGCCAATTGAGCTGCGCCCGGTAATACAGGATGGACTCCGGCAGCGAGTCGAGTCCCGTAAGGACGGTCGCACCCGTCGTCGTGAGACCCGACACCGCTTCGAAAAATGCATCCGTCACCGACATCTGCGGCACGTCCGTGAGGAGCAAAGGCACCGCGCTGAATGTGCCTAGTCCCAGCCAGAAGACGGCAGCGACGAGAAAGCCGTCTCGTAGTCGCAGTTCCCGCTGATCTTTTCGTGCCGGCAGCCAGGCAACCCACCCTACGGTAAGAATGATGGCGAACGCCCCGATGAAGGCCGGCGCCTGCCTGTCTGCGAAATAGACGGATACAGCCGCCGGAACGAGCATCGTGACGCTATAGAGCATCAGCAGGAGGCCGAGAATGCGCTGAACTACCCGGAAATGCATGCGCTACTGTTCAATGTGGGCTGGTTTCGTGCGCCGGGCTTCAGGTTCTGAACAGCCGCTCGACCTGCTGGATCTGGCGCCTGTCTGCGACGAAGAGGATCAGGTGATCTTCGGCCTCGACCACCGTGTCGTGGTGAGCTTGCAGCACCTCATCGCCACGGACGATGACGTTAATCGTTGCACCCTTCGGCAACTGGATGTCCTCGACCTTTCGGCCGACCACGCGTGTGTCGCCGCCATGACCGCGGGCGATAGCCTCGAGGGCCTCGGCGCGGCCCCTCCGCAGGGTGTGGACCCGAACCATGCCGGATTGCCGGACATAGGCCAGCAAGGCACCAATCGTTATCCGCGGCGGCGAAATACCGACGTCGATGCGCGGCCCCTCCACCAGCTCGGCATAGGCTGGCCGGTTGATCAGGGCCATCACCTTCCGGCAACCGAGCCGTTTTGCGAGCATCGCCGAGAGGATGTTCACTTCCTCGGCATTGGTCAGCGACACAAACACGTCGGAGCTGTCGATATTTTCCTCTAGTAGCAGATCCTCGTCGGCGGCATCGCCGGTGAGTACGATGCTCTTGGCCAGCCGCTCGGAAATCATGCGCGCGCGGTCGCGGGAGCGCTCGATGATCTTGACCTGGTTGGTAGCCTCCAGCCTCTGCGCGAGCCGGAAGCCGATGTTGCCGCCCCCGGCAATAAAAACGCGTCTGACCGGGTCCTCCAGCTTGCGTATCTCCCGCATCACCGCACGGATGTCCTGACGGGCGGCAATAAAAAACACTTCGTCGTTTTCGAGAAGCTGTGTGGTGCCTTCGGGCGGCACTTCCTTGCCGTCCCGGTAGATCGCGGCGATGCGGGTCTCGATGCCGGGAATGTGGTCGCGCAGGGTCCGGATTTCCTGGCCGACCAGCGGCCCGTCGCGTTGCGCCCGAACGCCGACCAGCTGCACCTTGCCGTCGGCAAAGTCGAGAACCTGGAACGCCCCGGGATAGCTGATCAGTTGCTCGATATGTTCGGTGACCAGCTGTTCCGGGCTGATGCACAGGTCGACAGGCACCCCGTCGGGACCGAACAGGCCCGGCGTGCTCATGTAGTCAGCCGACCGGACCCTAGCGATCTTGGTCTGGGTACCAAAGAGCTTGTAGGCCACCTGGCAGGCGATCATGTTCACTTCATCGCTATTGGTCAGGGCGATTACCATGTCCGCGTCAGCGGCGCCGGCTCGCTCAAGAGCTTCCGGTGACGAGGCATGGCCCAGCACTGTCCGCACGTCCAGCCGGTCCTGCAGCTCCCGCAACACAGCGGAATTCGAGTCGATGATGGTGACTTCATTGGATTCCTCCCGGGCGAGGTGATACGCCGCCGTGGAACCCACCTGGCCTGCGCCCAGGATCAGAATCTTCATGAGCTCACATCACTTCCAGGTTTGCGTAGGACATCACCAGCCACTTGGCGCCCGAGTCCTCGAAGTTGACCTGCACCCGGGCGTGGGCGCCGGCCCCCTCGTAGCTGAGCACGATACCCTCGCCAAACTTGCCGTGCCTGACTCGCTGGCCGAGGCGCACGCCGAAGGCCGATTCCTCGGAGACGGAACCGCCGCGCCGGTACGCCGGCTGGGCGATATTGAGCCGGGGCCGCACTTCCTCAATGAGCTCGGTGGGGATCTCACTGATGAAGCGGGAGGCCTGGCCGAAGTTGTCCTTGCCGTGGAGACGGCGCTGCTCTGCGTGGCTCAGATAGAGCTCGCTCATCGCCCTCGTTGCCCCGACATAGCAGAGACGCCGTTCCTCCTCCAGGCCTTCTGCATCGTTCAGGGAACGCCGATGGGGAAACAGGCCGTCCTCGAGCCCGGTGAGAAAGACGACTGGAAACTCCAGGCCCTTCGCCGAGTGCAGGGTCATGAGCTGCACGCAGTCGTCCCACGCGTTACCCTGGGCGTCCCCGGCTTC
>CAZPNN010000151.1:0-10029 GCA_964587605.1 uncultured Chromatiaceae bacterium | reverse complement strand
ACGTGCTCGACCCGGCAACCGGAGGGCCAGACTGATGCGCATGGTTAACCTGCCCTTCGGGCGACTGTACTGGCGGATAGCCCTCTACATCAGCGCTGCCCTGGCCGCATTCGTCCTCCTCGGTATCGTCAGCGTGGTGCTGGTTGCCTCCATCCAGCTCAAGAACTACATCACAACCCGCCAGGGTCCCCTGGGTCAGGAGGCAGCCGACGTACTGTCCGCCGAAGGCAAGGCGGGGCTCCAGCACTGGCTGCGCAGCCAGGCGGTGCCACGCGACGTTACGGTCTTTGTCCTCGATTCGAGCAGTCACGACATCCTCGACCGGGAGATTCCTTCCGAGTACGAAGATTTCGTTCGTGCGTCGGTCGTGGGCCCGCCGGAAATTTCGGATGGCAACTACCGGCCGGTGCGCCTGGCGCCACAACTCATCGGGCCGGACGGCGCCGTTTACGCGTTTCTGGTTCTGCCCAGTGCGATCAAGCTCTGGGGCAGCGCGGCTACGGCGCTGGGACTCATTCTTGTCGCCATGCTGGTGATTGCTTCCGTAGCCGGGCTCATCGCGCGGACCGTCGGCCGTCCGGTTGGCGAATTGCAGGCTGCGGTGCGCGAGCTGGCACGTGGCCGGATCGAAACCCGCGTGCCCGCTGCGCTCGCCGCCCGGCGTGACGAGATAGGGGCGCTCGCTGCAGACTTCAATTCCATGGCGAAGCAGTTCCAGGTGCTGTTGGCCGACAGGCAGCAGTTGATGGCCGAACTGTCGCACGAACTTCGCTCGCCCCTGGCCCGGTTGCAGGCGGCAATTGCGCTGGCCGGCCAACGTCCCGGCGCCAGCCCGGCTGAACTGGAGCGCATGGAGCGGGAGATCCGGCGCATGGATCAGGTGATCGGCGACCTGCTGCGCTTCTCGCGGCTCGGCACGTCGGCGAGCATCGCCCAACGCCTGATCCGACTCGACCATCTGATTACCGAACTCGGTCGCGATGAGGAAATAGAGGCCGGAGCCCGCCAGTGCCAGATCAGGATCACTGCGGCACATGAGTTGCTGGTGGTCGGTGATCCGGAGCTGCTCCGCAGTGGCTTTGAAAACATCCTGCGTAATGCGATTCGCTATTCCCCCCCGGGAACAAGCGTAGATATGGCGGCCGCGCGGGCAGGCGACGAGATCGAGGTAACTATTGCGGACCGTGGCCCGGGTGTGTCACGGGAGTTACTGAACCGGATTTTCGAACCCTACTTCCGGGTGCCCGGGACGGCAGGCAGCACGGAGGGGACAGGCCTTGGTCTTGCGATCGCGCGTCGGGTATTCGAGGCGCACGGCGGAAATGTCCGGGCTGCGCCGCGAAAGGGCGGTGGGCTGGACATGACAGTGACGTTGCCCGCCGCCCTGTTGAGCTGAAGATCAACCCGGCAGCATGCGGCGCAGGACGTTGTCCCGATCAATGAAGTGGTGCTTGAGTCCGGCAAGCACGTGAATGCCGGCCAGTACCAGCAGTACATTGCCCAGGATCTCGTGAGCTTCCTCGATCAGATCTTCGCTGGATTCACCGCCCGGTACAGGCAGCGCGGGGACGGGGAACCAGTTGAAGAAACTGACAGCATCACCCTCGGCTGACACGAGCAGCCAACCGGAGAGCGGCAGCACAATCAGCAGGGCGTAGAACGCAAAGTGAATGGCTCGCGCTGTTTTCTGCTGCCACGTGGGCGTGGTGGGCGGGAGGGCAGGGGGCGTGTGCGTGAGGCGCCATGCCAGGCGCACGAGCATGAGTGTCAGCACGATCAGGCCGAACGTTGTATGCCAGACAAACAGACTGCCATCCTCATCGGCTTCCACCTCGAAGAACTTGCCCATGGCGAGCTGCGAGAACGCCAGCACGGCGATCAGCCAGTGCAGAGCCTTGCTGACGCTGGTGTAACCGACGACGGAATTGATCTGATTCAACATGAATCCTCTCGATTGGTGGAGAAAGACCGATACGAAATACTGCCGGTAGCGGCCACCAGATCCACTAGGGACTTGTACCTAGTGCTATCGATTCCTGTGATGTTGAGGGTTAATGTTGCAACAATTCAGCGAGGTCCAGTCATGCAACAGACTCCGGTCGCCATCCTGCTCTACGCCCTGTTATTTGTCACCACCGCGCAGGCGGCGGACCCCGGCCCGGCGGATGTGGTCAAGGCATTCAACAGTGCAATCACGGAGCGGAAGCTGGACGTTGCGCTGACCTACTTTGCCAAGGGGTCGGTCCAGTACACGCTGCGGTCGGCACACGCGGGGGTACCGACCGGTGACGGTGGAATCACCAGTGATCTCAAGGCCCATTGGAGCATGATCGGTCCGGTGTTGCTCGGTGCGACGGCATCCTACCAGCGCGTTCCGGAAATTCTGGATACCCGGGTCGATGGCGATCTGGCCACCGTCTGGGTCAAGATCGCGACGGAGACGGTCGACCGCAGCGGCAAGCGTAATCAGAACAGCTTCAGCGAATTTTATCTGCTGGTGCATACGGGCGACATGTGGCAGATCGGGTCGATGGCCGATAACCGCGGCACCAGCAGTCTCGCGGGGGCACCGCCCGCCGTGGCGAAATAGCGCTAGGCGGGTACTGCTGCTGCCAACAGTGCCAGCGGATCCTTCAGCACATCCGGGTGGCGCTGCCGGGTTAACTCGAGGTAGTACGGCGGCAGGTCCTCCATACGTGCCACGTGCACGCCCGAACCGCGGGCGATCGTGTGGCCCGGCGTATCGCCGAAGCCCATCCACGGGCGGTAGGTGATCAGGCTTTGGTACTGCACCTGGGTTGCCACCGTCGAAATGTCGGGATCATCGAGTTCTGACTTGCGCGCGTAATACGTGCTCATTTCGTTGTACACGAAGGGTCTTGGTCCGGGCGGTCCATCCACGTTGATCTGCTCTGTCACCCAGACGTTGTCGCCCACCACCACCGGCGCCTGGAAAAAATGTTGCAGCTTGAGGCCGGTTGCTTCACCCGACATTCGCGGCACCGTCAGGCCATCCGCGGTGACAACGATGCGCGACGGTCCCATTCGTGTGTGCGGCACGTCCACCGTGGTTCCGGTCACCGGGTTCCGCCATTTGTCCAGCACCTTGCCGGTGGTGAGATCGGTGAAGTAACCGATCTCCAGGGCACGCGCCTCGAAGGTGTCCTCGTCAAGGCGCCGGTACTGGCTGAAGGTGGCGGCGAGGATGCCCATCATCGGAATGGCGCGGTGTTGAGGTACTGCGTAGCGCGCGCCGACCACGTAGCCGATCACCAGCCGTGTGTCGGTGGCGCCCCTGAGCTTGACGAGCGCGGTCAACAGATCCCGGCGGTTGCCAAGATCGAGTCCCGGCCGCGCCCGCGGCCACGCCGGGCTTGCGCCGGCGACCAGGCCGAGGGCGCCGATGCGGGTAAGCAGGGTCCTGCGGTCAAGCATCGTCAAAGACTCCCTGGAAATCCGTAATTATGCGCCAGGGATCGTTCTCTGCATCGGCGGCTATTGCAAGGCCGGCACAACCCGCTCGCCGATCATCCGGATAGCCTCGGCCTGGTCAGCGTGAAGCTTCAGCGCCACTTCGGTGAGCCCCAGCTCCCTGAACTGCTTCAGCCGCTCGATGTGCCGGTCGATGTCACTCTCATCCCCCGTACAGCTCAGGTGCTCGACGAGCTTGTCGGTGATTGAATCGGGCACGCCGTCGATGATGGGCGTGTTCTTCTTGTAGGCGGCGAAGAAGGCTTCGCGGTGACTGTCAACGAAGCGGCATTCATCTTCGTCGAGAAAGGTTTGCAGATACCAGGTGTCGAGCATGCCCCGCAGGGCCAGTTGCTGGCGGGCCTCGGCCACGGCCTTTTGCCGGTCGGTTTTCACGTGCCAGGCAACGAGGGCGCTGATCTGCAGATCCTGGCGTTGCCTGCCAGCTGACTTAAGCTCCCGGTCGAGGGTGGTCATGGCGGCGGCGAGAACTTCAGGCGTCGGGTCGCCCAGCATGATGTTGTCGGCCACCTGCGCCGCCATCCGCAGCATCTGGGGCTTGTTGGCGCCGACATATATAAGAGGCGGGGTGTCGGTAGCCCACGTTGGCCGGTATCCCCAGACCTGGAAAATCTTGCCGTTGTAGTTCAGCGCCTGGTCGGGTCGGACGGACTTCAGGATTTCGGCGCACTCACGGACGCGGCCCACCATGCGGGTTGCGCCCATGCCCATGGCCGCGTTTACCCCGGTGGGGCCACCGATCAGGATGTTGGCCCGGCCGGCGCACAGCTCGTTCAGGCTGGCGAGGGCTTTTGCAGTTTTGTAAGGGTGCAGCTCGTACGGGGTGATCACCAGCGGGCCAATTCGGATGGTGCTGGAAGCAAGCGCCAGGGGGCAGAGGGTGATGATGGGATCGCGCGACGACGGGTAATTGGACGTCCAGACGGCGCCAATACCGTGGCGTTCGGCCAGCAGGCCGAGCTCAGTCACCTCGCGCGGGGAACAGTCCGGCGACAGGATGACATCAACTCTCATCGGTTTGTCGGCAACTCAGCTATCGCGCTCTTTGTTGAGCAGCAGGATAAAGTCCCGGTCGATCGTCGTCACCCCACGCTCCTTCGCCGTCTTCACGATGCCCTTGAGTGCCGTGCGCAGAAAAGGTTTTGGAATACCCGTGAGTTCCTTGCTGGCCTCCAGGGTGAACTTGATTTCGTCGTCGATGCGATTGGCCTCGTAGTGGACGACCTCGTACTTGGGGCCCTTGTTGGTGGGGATCGGTAGCCAGAAGGCCGGCTTCGGCTCCGCAAACCAGAACTTCGTGCCCCCGCGAAAGCCGTAGGTGACGGGCATGCAGGGCATGCGTTCGCCGCCATTCTCGAGGTTCTTCTTCCAGGTCTCCTTGAGCAGGATGTTCTCGATGCGCAGCACCAGGTGCGCGGACGTCGACTTCTTCAGGAATTTCTCGAACTCGCGGTCTTCCTCCCAGGTGCATTCATAGACCTGGAAGGCTTCCTTGATGATTTTCGGGTGAGTGTCATTCGACTCGCGGCCGGGAGTGGGACTTTCCACCAGCGTGAAGCAGCTGTCCTTCATCTTTTCTTCCGGAGACTGGCCCGGGTAGCCGAAGTCGAGAATCGTCTTGATCTGCTTGCGGTTGAACTCGACAAAATGCAGAGCGCACTTTTTGGTGCGCCGGACGTTGGCAACGGTGTTGGACGTCGGGCGACTGATCACCATGAACGAGCGATCGTTGATCACTTCAAAAGGCGCGGTGAGCTGATAGGGGCCGATGCTGGTCACGCCGTCTTCATTGACGCTGGTAATGAGCGCAAAAGAAGACAGGTAGTACGAGCTGGACTGGTACCAGTTGTCACGCATCGGGCTGTCGACAAAGGCTTCGTTGTCGGTGTTCTTGCGGAAAAAACTGAACATCTAGTGAAGAGCCCGTTCGGTATCGGGCTGGTCGAGCCAGGCGCGGACATCCTTGCCGATCTGGTCGCCAGCCTCCTCGACAGCCATGTGGCCGACGCCTGGGTAGCTGATCAGCTTCAGCGACGGGACGTTCTCGAGCAGATGCATGAACTCGGCGGCCTGCTCAAAGCGGGCGGTGGTGTTGGCTTCCCCCCACAGCAGCAACACCGGGGCTCGCACCTGGCGGATCACGCCCTGAATGTCACCCGCCTCGTACTGTGACAGCCGGTCGAGCTGGGCCTCGCGTTGGCCGTCGCGCATCCACATGTCATACCAGCGATCCACCAGCGACTCCGGCAATCGGGACGGGTCGCCGAAGCCGCTGCGGAGCATGAACTCGGGCAAGGCGCGGGGCATGATGTACTTGAGCGCATAGCCCGCCTTCGGAACAGTGCCCCGGCGCTTTCTTTCCTGGCCCTCCAGCGATCCGGGGCTCAGCAGAATGAGGCGCTCGACGCGCTCCGGGTGTGCAGCGGAGTAGTGGATGGCCACCGTCCCGCCCATCGAGGTTCCACCCAGAGTAAATTTCTCAAGGCCCAGCGTATCAATCAGGCGCTCGGTGAGCGAAAGCGTGCGCTCCTGGCTGTAGTCGCCAGTGGGGTCCGGGCCGGTCAGCCCGTGGCTCGTCATGTCGAAACGAATCACGCGGTACCGGTCCTTGAGGGCGTCGACCCAGGGGTCCCAGTCAATCAGGTTGGAAAAGTTGGCGTGGATGAGCACAACGGTAGGGCCGCTGCCCTCATCGCGGTAGTGGATGCGCGCGCCGTCGATAGTGATGAAACGGGACGCGGGGCCGGCATAGCGGGCTTCGAGTTCCGCCGCCGGAATATCGCGGTAGACCCACAAGGCGGCGGCCAGCGCGACGACGCCGATCACGGCAACTGCGCCAAGTCCTCTGACAATGAAGCGCCGCAGGCTCATTCACGTTGCTCCGGCGCGTCGGCCAGCTCAGGCCGACTTTTTCTTCTTCTGGAAACGTTCCATCAGTTCGGGCGTCATACCCTGGTCTTCGGCAAAGGCCTTGAAGCGCACGTGGCTCACCTTGTCGTCGCCCTTGGCCTGGCAGTATGCCTCTGTCTGGTCGGTCACCATCTTGCGCACCATCGGCGGGATGGTCATCAGGGCCTGCAGCGCGTCCGCATCCCAGGTCATGGCCAGCTTGACTTCGCCGCCCTTGAAGCCGTCCGGCGTTTCGCCGAGCTGATGCATTGAGATATGGCCGAGTGTGGTGTGGAAGTAGTCCTGCCGGCTTTCGTCGCCGAGACCGATTGGCAGATTCATCTTGCGGATGCGCTCTTCGCGACCCATCTCGATCAATTCTTCGTCGAACACCAGTGCCTTGATCTTGGCGATGACGATGCCACTGCTTTTGTCGAGCTTGATGATTTCCTCGGCCACGCACTCGGCGATCTGCGGACACTCCTTGATCGTGGGCGGCTTCACGTGGAGCGACGGAATCATCGTGAATTTCGTGTGCTCAAGTTCATTGACGCCCTCGGGGAAGAAGCGTGCCGTTTGCATCATGTCGTCGAGGTGGTCAGCGGTCGGGCAATTGACGACGAACTCCCTGGTCGCGCAAATGTTCTGGAAAGTGTGCGAGTCCTGGCGGAAGCCAACGATCATCCGGGGGTTCTTGGCCATCACGTCGTACTGCATGATGTGCGAGTAGGGGGCGGCGTTGATGCGGCCTTGCTCGTCCAGGCTCGTGATGATCGTGATAAGTTTCGGAAAGAGCCACACGTCCGAGTACCAGAAGGGGCGGATTTTGGCTTCTTTTTTCATAGGGCAATCTCCGTGGGGCTTGAGCAGCGTAGTCGCGACCTCAGGGGGTCACTGTAACAAACTGTAACGCCATCTTGGCCCAGGCTGCACCTGGTTCATACTGGCCCAGGAAACCTGACCTGTCCGTGGACACGATGAAGCAAACGCGTGAATAGCCAGCAGCCCGCCAGCCTCGCCTCGGGTTATCGCATCGGACCCCTCGAGTTCGCCTCGGGCATGAGTGGCCGCAACGCCTGGACCTACCTGTACGTCAGCCTGGCGATCATGCCGATCGTCAGTTTCTTGAGTTTTTCCCAGCCCTACGTCCTGACCGAGATCATCGGCATCCCTCCCGAGCAGCACGGGCAGGTCACGGGCTTTTTGATCACGATGCACGAGATCGTCGTCCTGACCCTGATCAGTTGGGTGGGCGGTCTTTCCGACCGCTTCGGCCGCCGGCCGCTCTTTGCCATCGGTACCTTTATTACCGGTCTGGGCTTCGGGATGTACGCGATTGCCACTGGTGTGGGTGATCTCTACGCCGGGCGGTTCGTCTATGCCATCGGTCTGTCCTTTGTTGGCGTGATGATCGCCGTGACGGCCGCCGATTACCCAGCCGAGAACTCGAGGGGCAAGCTTGCCGGTACCAGCGGCGTCCTTAACGGGCTTGGCATCGGGGTGGCCACGGCCCTGTTTGCTGGCTTGCCGACGCTCTTCAAGGCGCAGGGCATGAGCAGCGCGGACGCCGGGCGGTACATGCTGTTGGTGATGGCGGGCATCGCGTTTGTCACAGCACTGATCATGCAGTTGGGACTCAGGGGCGGAACACCCACCGGTACCAAGGTGCGGATGAGCCTGCCACGAATTCTGCAGATCGGTATCCAGCAGGGGCGGAATAACCCGCGGCTGCTCGTGTGCTACGCGGGATCATTCATATCCCGTGCCGACCTGACACTGGTCGCCACCTTCGTCTCGCTCTGGTTGCAGCGGGTGGGGCGCAACGAAGGGCTCGATGGCCCGGAGGCCCTGGCCCAGGCGGGGCTGATGTTTGGCCTCATCCAGGGCGCTTCGCTGTTGTGGGCGCCTGTGGCCGGCATGCTGATCGACCGCTACCACCGGCTGGCCTGCGTCGTAGTGGCCCTTCTGCTGGGGGCCATTGGCTACACGCTGCTGGGGCTTCAGGAGCATCCGTTCTCGCCAATTGGCTATCTCGGCTGCGTGCTGGTGGGTATCGGCCAGATGAGCGTGATCCTCGCGGTGACTGGCCTGCTTGGCCAGGAGACGCCGCTGGACGTTCGGGGTTCCGTCATTGGCCTGGCCGGCCTGTGCGGCTCGATCGGTATCCTGGTCACAAGCCTGGCCGGCGGTTACCTGTTCGACCACTGGCGGATTTCCGGGCCGATCATCCTGGTCGGGCTGGCCAACCTGGCGGCCTTCGTTTTTGCGTTCGTGGTGTGGCTGCGCAGTGGCCGCCCGCTCAGGATTGATCCCGCCGAGGCGCGGTCCGGAAGCATGCTGGGATCTGTCGCTCACTGATACGGGAGTAATGCTCGTGAAGCGTCTTCTGAAATGGCTGGGTTACGGCCTGCTGCTCGCCATCCTTACGGGTTTCGTACCCGCGACGCAGGGCCTGTATGGTCTCTACTGGAAGCGCTGGAGCACGTCGCTGCTCGGCAATCCGCTGGATCCGGCCTTTTCCTGGTACGACCCGCTGGAGTCAGTCGCCGGTAATTTCACGCTGCCCCTGCCCGTCGCATCGCCGGCTGAAATAGCGATCGATGCTGCCGTGCTGGACGAGGCCGTGGCGTACGCCGGCGCTCACGAGAGCAATGCCCTGGTGGTCATGCACCGCGGGAAAATCATCACGGAACGGTACTGGAACGATCACTCCAGGGACACGCTGTTTCCCGCGCATTCCATGACCAAGTCACTGCCTGCCATCCTGATCGGCCACGCCATTGCCGACGGCGCCATCGAATCGGCGGATGTGTCGGCGTCCAGGTACCTTCCGGAATGGGACACGCCGGAGCGGCGCGCAATCACGATCCGGCACCTGCTCAACATGTCGAGCGGCATTTTTGAGCCGCTCGAGTTCGCGCCGAAGTCCGGGCGAATGATGCGGCTATTCGGCCTGGATATTGCCGCCGCGAATCTGGCGGCCGACGTCGGTGGCGCGCCCGGCAAGCAGTGGGGCCACTTCAACCCGAATTCCGCCTTGCTGGGCGTGATCGTCGAGCGGGCCACGGGGCGCCGCTTCGGCGAGTACCTGTCCGAGAAGCTGTGGGCGCCGCTGGGTGCACACGAAGCCTTCCTGTACATGGATCACGAGGGTGGCACGCCGCACACCGACTGCTGCATGTGGGCCACCGTCGAGGACTGGCTGCGAATGGGCGAACTGTTCCGCAACCGGGGCGTGTTCAACGGTCAGCAACTTATCCCCGCGAGCTGGTTCAACGAGATGGTGACCCCGGCCCCCGCCTACGCCAATTACGGCATGCAACTCTGGCTCGGCAACGACTACGAGGAATGGCGGCGCTACGACCCGGAGCGCGAGACCTTCGCCAACTACCACTCGGCGCCGTATCTGGCGGACGATGTCCTGTACCTCGATGGGTTGGGCAAGAAGCGGGTGTATGTGATCCCGTCGCGGGAGCTGGTCATCCTGCGGGTCGGCCCCAACGATGCTGAATGGGATGATGCGTTTTTGCCGAATCTGCTGACGGCAGCCGTCGACGCGCGAGTGGGCGAGACCTGATGGCTGGTCACCGCACCCAGTTTAAAAACCCGGTTATCACCAGCGCATTGATGAAGTCGATGAAGAAGGCC
>CAZPNN010000150.1:0-1720 GCA_964587605.1 uncultured Chromatiaceae bacterium | reverse complement strand
CTGGTCAGGCTGGCTGGCGGCTTTCATTGCTATGGCGCGCCTGACGATGCACCCGACGTTTCCTCGCTGCCCGCAAGCCGCAACGGGTTTGTGACGCTCGCCTCCTTCAATAATATCGCCAAGGTCACGCCCGAGGTGATCGCAACGTGGGCGAAAATTCTCCTGGCGCTGCCGGACTCGCGGCTCCTGCTGAAGGGCAAGCTGCTGGCGCATGAGGGCGCACGAGCACGAATTCGCAGGGCATTTGAGCAGGCTGGCGTGCCAGCCACGCGGCTTGAACTGCGCAACTGGATCCCGCACA
This sequence comes from uncultured Chromatiaceae bacterium, assembly GCA_964587605.1. Lineage (GTDB taxonomy): Bacteria > Pseudomonadota > Gammaproteobacteria > Steroidobacterales > SHZI01. The sequence continues at coordinate 1,419 of CAZPNN010000150.1, read as the reverse complement.
GCGACAACCCGCTGGCCGCCTACAGTGAGGTTGATATCGCGCTCGACACCTTCCCGTACAACGGCACGACGACCACTTTTGAGGCCCTGTGGATGGGTGTACCGGTGATAACACTGCGCGGTACGCGCCACGCGGCCAGAGTTGGCGCATCAATCCTGACCCACCTCGGCAAGCCCGGGTGGATCGCGGAAGATTCGGCGAAGTATGTAACCTCAGCGGTCGAACTCACGTCGGACTTGCCGGTGCTCACCAGCCTGCGTCACACGCTGCGGCACACACTCGCCCGGTCGAGCCTGGCCGATGTGCCGGGATTTGCGCGGAAGATCGAGACGGTCTACCGGCAGCTTCTTCAGCGCACGGACGGCTGAGATGACGTTGGCCCGGGCTTCACGGCCGAAAATCTCAGCTCAAGACTGTACTCGGGGAAAACCGCCTCGCCGGCACTGTCCGTACCGATGATCAGCAGCAGGGACTCGCCGTCCCATGTCAACGCGGTTACCGCGAACGAAGCGAGTGATTTCCGCGGCCCAACGAATACATCGTCGACTGCGCCACCGTCGTCAAGCATGTTTGGACCAAAGCGGTAATTGCCACAATTATTCGCCACCACAATCGCCCCGTAAGTGCCTTCCACGCACTCGTAGGACTTCATCGACAAGCGGCCGTCCAGACTGGCGCTCATATCCTCCACCTTGTGACTGAAACGCGTCATTCGACCGGGTCCGGCGACGTACTCAGCGATCCAGGTCCCGGCCGCTGTCAGGGTGCTGGTATCCGGGTCGAACTCGAATTTCGCCCGGCCATCGATCCGGAGATTGGTCTCTCCGGACGGGGCCATTGCAGTGACGCTGTCGAGCGTAACCTCCACCGCGGGAACTGGGGTCGCCAGCATCGCCAGGAGAGGGCCGGCAACGAGCCACTTCATCGGTACGTTTCGCAACATGAAATCCCTCATGATCTGTAAGCAAGCTTACCCATTGTGATCCGGCATCGCCAGAGTTGATGCTGTGCACCGTAGACCCGGCACCGAACCCCGCCATTGCTGACATAATCCCGCCTTGTTCTGGCAACGGCGCCCATGGCATAAGGCCTGATGGATTTCATTTACACCGCCGATCACGCCCTCCCCGACAGTCTCTGCGATGAACTGGTTGCGCGCTTTGAAAGGCACCCGGGCACGCAACCCGAAATTACCAGCACGGGCGTGCAACCGTCACACAAGTCGAGCATTGACCTGACCATCGACAACTTCAAGGATCTGCAGGACATCCACCAACGGGTGCTGAACGCCTGCCAGAACGATCTGACCGACTACTTCATCCGCTATCCGTTTGTCGGCAGCATCTCCCCCGTGATCAGGACAGGCCAGACCGGACCAGAGACCGAACTCACGATGGATAATATCGGGAGTGTCAGTCG
>CAZPNN010000149.1:0-2093 GCA_964587605.1 uncultured Chromatiaceae bacterium | reverse complement strand
TGAGTTTCAGTCGACGCCGGCCGATCCGGCCTGCGACTACTCGGCCATCGATCAGACCCAGCCGGCAAGTGCCGCCGAGCCGAACCTGATCAACTCCTGCAATCCGTGGTCAAACCGCCAGGCAGGCGACTTCATGGTTGTCTGGGATTTCGGCGGCGGCTCGACCCAGATTGTCCTGCGGGAATTCAACGGGACAAGCTTTGATGCGGGCGTGAACCTGTCCACGTCCGGGTTCGCGGTCGCCGCCCTGAACGCCGACAGTTCCAGGGGCGAGGGTGCAATCAACCTCAGCGATGCCATATTCAACCGCCTGCAAACCTGCATGGTGTTTGACAACGTCATTCCGGGGACCATCACCGGCAACTCCGATTCGGCTGACTACAAGGACACCGTGCTGGCCGACGTCAGCTCGGTACTGAACATCTCCAACTGCGGCATCGTGAATGTCCGCAAGGTCACGCAGCCGGCTGGCGCGACCGGGAACTTCTCGTACACGCTGCAGCGACTCGGCGGGGAAGCCATCGACTACGCGCCGCGCACCTCCGCAACGGGCACTCTTGTGGATGATGGCGACTCGGCAAGACTGCTGGTCCTGCCGGGCGACAACTACCAGCTGACGGAAGACCTGACCGGGGAGCCAACTTTCGAGCTCCAGTCAATCGCATGCAGCAAGCCCGTGCCAGCCACAGACGGCACAACGGGATTCGCGGTTGCCATGGCGCAGACCACCGACTGTGTCATCACCAATGAGCTGCTAACCGGCACGATCACCGTGATCAAGGAAGTCGTGAACGGCTTTGGCGGCACCGCAACGCCAGCCGACTTCTGCCTGGCGCTGAACGACGATGAGAACACGCCGGCGTTCCCCGGCGACGACACCGGAACGCAGCACACCTTTGTCATCGGCAACCAGTACAGCGTGTCCGAGGTCGCCTGTGGCAGCCCCGACACCTCGCCACCGGGCTACGTGGCAAGCATGTCCGGCGATTGCGGAGGCGTGATCACGGCCCGCACCGACAAGGTGTGCCGGGTTACGAATACGCAACAGGAACAGCCGCAGGCAGCCTTCACGCTGTTCAAGAACGTCGTCAATGACAATGGTGGCCGAGCAGCGGCGTCCGCGTGGACGTTGAATGCCGTCCTGAAATCCGGTTCCCCGGGCACCTGCACGGCCAGCGGCCTTACCGGCGCGGACGCCGGAAACGGTGTCGGCGGTTCGCTGAGTGTCTCCAACAACGTTGCAACCTGCGTTTACGAGCTCACCGAGACCGGCGGGCCGGCGTCGGGCTATACGCCGGTCGGCTGGAGCTGCGCGGGTGACGTCGGCCTGAACGGCAATGAAATCACGATTGGTTCCGGTGGCGGCAGCTGCACGATCACCAACGATGACCAGGCACCCAGCCTGGTCCTGGTCAAGCAGGTCAGCAACGACAATGGCGGCACCGTCCAGGCCAGTGCCTGGACGCTGAGCGCCTCCGGCCCGACCCCTATTGATGGCGCTGGTGGCGCCAGCAGTGGCGGCAGCTTCTCCGCCGGAACCTACCTCCTGTCCGAGTTCGGACCGGACCACTACACCGCCTCCGGCTGGGCCTGTGCCGGCGGCAGCCAGAGCGGTAACGCAATCACCCTCGACCTCGGCGAATCGGCCACCTGCGTCATCGTGAATGACGACATCCAGCCGGTGCTGACGGTGGTGAAGAGCGTCGTCAACGACAATGGCGGCGTTCTGAACGTCGCCGACTTCCCGTTGTTCATCGGTGACGTGCAAGTGGTCTCCGGCGCCCCGAATGCCCGTAATGCGGGCACTTATTCCGTAACGGAAACCAACCGGCCCGGCTACGAAGCCGGTACCTGGGGTGGTGACTGTGCCGCCGATGGCACCGTACGGCTGGTGATCGGTGACAACAAGACGTGCACCCTCACCAACGATGACATGCCGCCGAAGCTGAAGATCGTGAAGTCGGCCGTTTCGCCCTTCACGATGCCCGGCGCCGACATGGCTTTCAGTATCACGGTCTCGAACATCGGCGGTGGTGACGCACTGGGGGTCACGCTGAACGACACGCTCCCGCCGGCGGCCAACCCGGTGGAGA
>CAZPNN010000148.1:0-3095 GCA_964587605.1 uncultured Chromatiaceae bacterium | reverse complement strand
CCGGCCAGCTGGCGCCATGAAGCGAACCGGACGGTGGGCGTGGGCGCTTCGGTGTGGCTGGAAGCCTGGCGGGCTTGTTTACCCGGACGGATGCCGACGACAGTTCGCATGGATGCTCTCCCCGTGTGCGCCCATGATGCTATCACGCGATCATCGTATCGGACTGTCGCATCGTCATCGTGCCCAGCCAGCCATTGGCATCGAGGGAGGTGAGCATTCCCGATGCTCACCGTCTCTCTACCGTGCTCGTCCCCCGTTAGCAGCAACGTCACGCGACACGGTCGATGGCGATCGGCAAGCGCTATACCGACTTCGCCGAACAGCCTATCGCAGCAGCCGACGTCAGCCGATATGCCGGCCCGAAACCTCTACCCATGTGCATCTCCGCAAATGACGATTAGACTGCGTCCTATCGCCTCGGCAGTGCAACGACCCCTTGAGACGGCCGGGTCAACTCCAGTTAAAGCATGCCCTTGCCGCTATCGCTTCTACTGCGAATGTGACCCAGGCCGCAGTCAGCGCGCCCGCGCCGTCGGACAATTGGCCGTCGCCAACTACCCATGAGCGGAGCGCGATGAGCAAGCGCGTGCCTTCGGATCCCGCCCCTGATTACTTTGACAATGGAAAACCGCAGCCTTCTAAAAAGAAGGTACGGTGGCCCGATCGAGGTAGCCGCACTCATCATCGCCTGAAGAAGCTTGGCGAACCTGAGCCGTTGCCAGCTATACCCGATGCCGACCCGTACGACTCGCCGGCGCCGCGCAAGCGCACGCACTGGGATCTGGATTGATAAGTGAAAAACCCCGCGTTTAGCGGGGTCTTAAAGTGGTGGAGGCGGCGGGAATCGAACCCGCGTCCGCAAGTCCTCTGCCCTCAGATCTACATGCTTATTCCGCCTTTTGTCTTACTGGCAGCTACCCGACGGACAGGGAAAACTGACAGCCAGTCCAGTAAATGGTCTTTAACGTGAAGGCCCTGAACAAACCCGCACGCGGTCCCGTGGTTGATGACTCCTGGGTCTGGACCGCACGGGCACGGTGCCAGTCAGAAGGCTCTCAAGACTGGTTTTTAAGCAGCGAGAGCGTAGTTGTCGTCGTTGGCAACTATAAGGTTTGCAGATGGATTTACGAGGTAGCCTGCTCCTCGGCATGCACCAAGGGGTTCGTAACCCACGTCGAAACCAGGTCACCCCCAAGGACTACAGTATTGCGGCCGTGGCCCGGGAAAACAACCGACGGGTGCAAATTTGAGCCACTGGCTTGACGTGTCATGATTCGTCAGGTTAGGCTCCTCGAACATGGCCGCCATCAAAATCAGCTCCAAAGTCGATGAGCAGGTCTGGAATGAGCTCCGCGAGCTCGCCAGCGAGACGCACCAGAACGTTTCAGGGCTGCTCACGGAGGCCATTCGCGACTATCTCCAGCGGCGGAAGGTACGGCCCGCGGTGATCACGCACCTGGAGCGCTCCATCACAGAGAACCGGCGTCTCGGCGAGCTGCTTGCCAAATAGGATCGCGTTCCTCACGGTGGACGAGGTTCTCGCGATGCATGGCGTCCTGATCAGCCAGTTTGGTGGTCCAGAGGGCCTGCGTGACCCCGGGTTGCTCGAGAGCGCGTTATTCCGCCCCAGAACGGGGTACTACGCCGATCTCGCGGAAATGGCGGCGGCGCTGTTCGAATCGCTGCTCATGAATCACCCGTTTCTCGACGGCAACAAGCGCGTGGCGTTCTTTGCGACGGACGTCTTTCTGCGACTCAATGGTTACCGTCTTCGGGTGGATCCGGACGAGGCTCATCAGTTCCTCATTGGGCTGCTCGAAGGCCGGAATTGTGATTACGCACATCTCCTGCCGTGGATCCGGCAATCGCTCGCCAAGCTCTAGAGTCGGTGTCCTAACCGCGGTGCAACACCCGGCCTTTCTGCCGCTACCAGCACTTGTCCCCGTCGCCGGATGCATCGCGCTGGTCGCTGCTGGTCAGGGACAATGTGGCGCACTGGGTATCCCGATCAGCCTGCGTCCCCAGGGGTTCGGCCTCGATCGTCCAGGTGGTAGCCGATGAATTGGCGACCTCCAGCGAGTAGGTCAGGTCCTCCTCGTCTACACCGGCCAGCTGGCCGTCACGGCCAAGGTAGATCGTGTCGTCGTCATAGCCGAGTGTCGACAGGTCCGCGGCATAGCTCTTGTTATCGAGAAAAAACTGCTCCTGGCGGTCGGCAACGGCGTAGAGCATCGACCGGGCCGCCTGTTGATTGCTGCGGACAACGTAGCGGATGTACGACGGATAAACGATCGCCGACAGGATCGCGATGATCGCCACGACGATCATCACCTCGATCAGGGTGAAGCCTCTCGCCCGCTCGCCGGTTTCAGGGTTGCTGATGCTCTGCATGGCACACGCTCCGGGAATCAAAGGTCAGTGTCCTCGGGTCCGAACCAGTAGGTCTGGAACCGTGTTGGGGCGCCGGTGCGCTCGATCGTCAGGTCCGGCCGCAGGATCGAGGTGGGCGGGAGGGACACGACTTCCGCGGGAATGCCCTGGGCGTTGAGGGGGGTAAAGCGCTCCAGTTCCTCGGTCGTGATGTCGTAGTTCTTGGTCGCCGCCGCGTTCTTGAACGACACGGCGTAGAGCCGGCCGTTGCCCTCGGACGGGGTGCACGTCAATTCCGGCGCCGTGCCGGGCGGCAGGTAGGTGGTGAAGTACACCGTGCCACCGATGGTCGTCGGCGTTGCCAGGGACTTTTCACCGGCAACCTCCAGGCCCAGCCGCCAGCCGGGGCCGAGGTCGGCCGTGCACTCGCTCTCGAGGCTCAAGCAGGTGTCGGTGACGTCGCCGAGATCGGCGTGGATGAGGGCACTGTCCGCGCCCGAGCCGGGCGTGACGTTGCGATCCTTGATCATGTACATCCAGTTGCTCGCCATGCCGCCCTTGTCGAGCGGATCCTGGCGGTCGCCGCTGCCGATGATCACGGCATCGTAGGGGCCGTCCTCGTCGCTGCCCTGGACCACGTCGGGCCGATGATGGAAGCGCCGGTCGTCGGCCTCGGTGGGCGTGCCGGTGGAATGGCGACCGAGGCTCGCGAGCCGCGTGAGCTT
>CAZPNN010000147.1:0-13753 GCA_964587605.1 uncultured Chromatiaceae bacterium | reverse complement strand
CCGCTCCGGCCGGTTCAACTCTTCGGACCATGATCAACACCAAGGTGCCGGCGACGACTTGGACGATTGAGTGAATTCGATCGTGTACAACAATGGCCTGACGCAGACCCGTACGGGGTCATGGATTTGCTGGGTCTCGGTCCCGAGCGCGAGAAAGATCAGGTTTGGTACGAGCTCCGAGATCGGCTGAAGCCGATGGAGCGTAGGCGCAAGCTGCTCCCGGCGGAGAGCGACCTGGCGGTCATTAAGTCGGAGAAGAAGTCGCCGAAACCCAGCCTTAGCCGCCGAGTTCCGCGAGCACGCTAAGCGCCTGGCGTGGGCTGAGGATGCGGATGTTCTGGAAGCTGCCGAGGGTGAGCAGATCGGCATCGCCGGAGACGATAACGTCGGCCCGGGCGCTGAGCGCAGCGGCGAGTACCTGATCATCATCGGGATCACGCGCGACGCGCGGTGACTCGATGGGTTCGACGAGTTCGATGGCCTCCAGGTAATCGGCGAGCACGGCGCGTGGCGTCTTGCCAATCGCTGCCAGTCGTCGCGTGGCGGCGGGGTGGGCGCGCAGGGTCGTGAGGAGCTGATACGGCGGGCCGCGCCACAGCAGCGCCGAGATCACGACATTGGTATCAAGGACGATCCGCACCGGGGCCGCCGCTGCGCGCGCGCCGTTCGGCGCGGGCGGCCTTGATCTCGGCCTGGATCTGCTCTGCAGTCAGCGGTTCGACGCCGGCGGCTTCGAGTGCCGGGGCGATGGCGAGCAGCCGATCGAACGCGGCCTGCTTCCGGGCTTTGGCGGCCAGGAAATCCACGAAATCCTCGACCTCGGCACGCCGCTCGGGGGGCAGTGCCTTGAGCTTCTCGAGCAGCAGTTGTTCTGCCTGGGCGTTCATGGGCGGCTCCTGAGTGTGGGCCAGAGTGCCGCCTTTTGCAGCACGGTGTCGAGTATCTACATCATAGCGCTCCGGGGCATTATGCGCAGTGCTGAGCGCTCTGCGTATTCCGGTCGATGCCGGGCCGGTTCGGGTGTCAGCCAATCTGATCCACCTGTGGCTGGGTCAGCATGACTGCGGCGCGCTAAAATGGCGAAGAGGTCGAGGCCTCCGTGGTGGCCGACTACCAAGCAGGCACCGCCGCCCCAGACCGCAGGAAACCCCGCTGACCCACACCCGTATGAGAACATAGCCAGTCTTATGACCCGCCAGCAATTCACCCTTCACGTGCAGCCAAAACTGCCGGAGCGCATCGCCCGGCTCCGCGATCTCGCCAGCAATTTGTGGTTCAGCTGGCACCGGCCTACCCGCCACCTCTTCGACCTGCTGGACCGGGATTTGTGGTGGCGCACGGGCCGCAATCCCCGGGTGTTTCTGCGCTGCATTGACCAGTCCGTGCTGGAAATGGCGGCCAGCAACGACACCTTTCTCGGCGCCTACCGGCGTGCCCTGGCCGAACACGACTCCTACCTGGAGCAAAAGAGCTCCGGATACCTTCCGGCTGGCCTCGCGTCGGATGACCTGATCGCCTACTTTTGCGCCGAGTTCGGCTACCACGAAAGTTTTCCGATCTACTCGGGCGGCCTCGGCATCCTGGCCGGCGATCATTGCAAGACGGCGAGCGACCTCGGGCTGCCGTTCATCGCCGTCGGGCTGCTGTACCGGCAGGGCTACTTCAATCAGCAGATCAACGAACACGGCCAGCAGGTCGCCGGGTACAGCTTCATCCAGGCCGACGACGCTCCCGTTCGTCCCGTGCGGGATGAGGCGGGCAAAGAGCTCATCGTGCAATGCGATCTCGAGGGCCGGCAGGTCGCCGTCAAGGCCTGGCGGGCGGACGTGGGCCGCATACCGGTTCTGCTGCTGGATACTGACTTGCCCCAGAACGATCCCGGCGATCGCCAGATCACCCGGCAACTCTATGGCGGCGACAACCAGACCCGCCTCCGGCAGGAGATCATTCTCGGCATTGCTGGCGTCCGGGCGCTGCGGGCCTCCGGATTCAGCCCGCGCGTATGGCACATCAATGAGGGCCATGCGGCCTTCCAGATCGTGGAGCGAATCCGGGAGTTGGTCGCCGGTGGCCTGGAATTTGCTGCTGCCGTGGAGGCAGTGGCCGCGTGTACCGTGTTCACCACGCACACGCCCGTTTCCGCCGGTCATGACGTATTCGACCGCGCTGTACTGCTCGGGTACTTCCGGAAACTCATTGCAGAACTGGGTATCGGCGAGGAGGGCTTCCTGAGCCTGGGTACCGAGAGCGGCGGAAATTCAGGGTTCAACATGACGCGCCTTGCCCTGACCGGTGCGCGCCACGTGAATGGCGTCAGCCGGATCCACAGGCACGCGACAGCAGCGATCTGCGCATCCAACTGGCCGGAAATTTCTGCTGCAGAGAATCCCATTGGCTACGTCACCAACGGCGTGCACGTGCCCACCTTCATGCAGACCGAGTGGTTCGACCTGCTTGAGCAGAACATCGGCTCATCCTGGCGCTACCAGCTCATGGACCGGGATCTGTTCCGGCAGATCGACGACATTCCCGATGGCCGCTTCTGGTACGTGGGTCAGCAGGTGAAGACCGCCATGCTGACGGGACTGCGGGAGCGACTGTACCGTCAGCACTCGCGGAACAAGCAGTCGGAAGCGCACATCCACCGGTTGCTGAAGTATCTGGATCCCGAGCGGCCCGACGTCCTGACCATCGGTTTCGGGCGCCGCTTTGCCACTTACAAGCGAGCGACCCTGCTGCTGCACAATATGCAGTGGCTGAAGGAGATTGTCGACAATGACGATCGGCCCGTCGTGTTCATTTTCGCTGGCAAGGCGCATCCGGCCGACCACCCCGCCCAGCAACTGATTCAGGAACTGCACCGGGTCAGCAACCTGCCTGAGTTCTTTGGCAAGCTGCTGGTGGTTGAAGGCTATGACATGGGGCTGGGGCGCTTGCTCACGTCGGGCGTGGACGTGTGGCTGAACACACCCGTACACCCGATGGAGGCGAGCGGCACCTCCGGCATGAAGGCCGCCATCAACGGCACGGTAAACGTCAGCGTTCTGGATGGCTGGTGGGCTGAAGCCTACGATGGCGAAAACGGCTGGGCCATTCCGCCGTCATTGCAAAGCAATGATCCCGTCGAGCGGGACCGGCACGATGCACGGACCTTGTATGAAATCCTGCAGGACGAGGTGATCCCGCTTTATTACGCTCGCGACGAGCGGCTGGGGTATTCCCCCGGCTGGGTCCGGAAGTGCAAGCGCTCGATGTCGACAATTCTTCCGCACTTCAACATGAATCGGGTCGTGCACGACTACGCGGTCCTGTTTTACGGGCCAGCTGCCAAACGGGGCCGGCAGCTGGCAGCGGATGGTTTTGCCGCGGCGCGCGTTCTTGCCGCGTGGAAACTTAAGGTGCGCACGTGCTGGCCTGGCGTGGACCTGCGTCTGGTGAGCACGGTTGGCAGCCGCATCGATTTCAGCACCAGCGTCACCCTGGACGTCGATGTGACCGTGAACGGGCTGGCGCCCGGCGACATCCGGCTCGAGTGTGTCGTGTCCCGAACGCTGTGCTCGACGCTCACCGTGCCGGTCCGGCAGTTTGCCGAGAGGGGCGTGGCGGAGTCGGGCCTGCGTACCGTCGGCGACGAACACGTGTATGCGCAGACCTTCAAGGCAACGGGCCCGACCACCAAGGGGGTGCAGCGCTACCAGGTCGAGTTGCAGCCCCCCTGGTGCGGTGAGTTGCGCTACGAGGTTCGCGCGTCGCCCTGGCACCCCGGACTGTCACACCCCTATGAACTGGGCCTGATGCGCTGGATATGATGCGCTGGATCTGATGCGCTGGAGCCAGGCGGATTCCAGCATGGATCCCCGGTAAGCTATGGTGGTACATTCCGCGTTATGACTAATCAGGCGCGGGCACTGCGGTGAACAACCATTCTTCAGCTACCAGCGCGAGAGCCGGACGCTCGACCCGCTTTCTGAGCCAGCTGACCAAGAGCACGATGGCGCTGATCATGGCCGGGGGTCGTGGCCAGCGCCTGCAGCATCTCACGGCAGACCGCGCGAAGCCCGCCACCCCGTTCGGCGGCAAGTACCGGATTATCGATTTCAGTCTTTCCAACTGCGTGAACTCGGGGATTCGCCAGATCCTCGTCCTGACCCAGTACAAGTCCCACTCACTGATCCAGCACGTGCAGCGCGGCTGGGGTTACATGCGCGGCGAACTCGGCGAGTTCGTGCAGCTGGTCCCCGCCCAGCAGAAGCTGGGTGAACTCTGGTACCGGGGAACAGCAGATTCCGTCTATCAGAATATGGACATCATCGAGGCTCACGAACCGGAACTCGTTCTGGTGCTCGCTGGCGACCATGTCTACAAGATGGATTACGGTCCCATGATTGCCTTTCACGTGGAGCGATCGGCGGATATTACGGTGGGCATGGTGCAGGTGCCGCTCAGCGAGGCGCATGAGTTCGGTATTGCGACCGTCGACAGCACCCAGCGGGTCATCCGCTTCAGTGAAAAGCCCCGGAACGCGGAGCCCATGCCGGGGCGCGACGACGTCGCACTCGCATCGATGGGTATTTACGTGTTCGGACTCGACTATCTGCGCGAGGTCCTGAATCGCGATGCCGGGGACCCGGACTCCGTGCATGACTTTGGCAGGAACATTATCCCCGAAGCCATAGCGGGGCGGGGCGTTTATGCCTACCCGTTTCAAAGCGTCGCAACGGAGGCGCAGGCCTACTGGCGCGACGTGGGAACCGTCGATGCCTTTTACGCCGCGAACATGGAGCTCGTCTTTGTCAGCCCGGAGCTGAACCTCTACGACGCCGAATGGCCGATCTGGACCTACCAGGAGCAGACGCCGTGCGCCAAGTTTGTTCTCGACGAGGAGGGCCGGCGCGGTACCGCGATCAATTCCATGGTGGCCGGCGGCTGCATCATTTCCGGGGCGCAGGTGCGGGAGTCGCTGTTGTTTTTCAATGTCACCGTTGACGAGCGAAGCGAAATATATCGCTCGGTTGTCATGCCACGCGTCGCCGTGGGGAAGGGATGTCGCATCTCCCGGGCGATCATCGACGAGGGCTGCAACATTCCGGATGGCACGGTTATCGGTGACGATCCGGTGCTGGATGCCGAGCGCTTTCATGTCACTGCCGAGGGCGTGGTGCTCGTCACCGAGGACATGCTACGCCGCGCGGTTGTGCCACCTCGGGACGTCAGGGCCGCCGAACCGTCACCCGAAGGCCTGGCTGTTCCGGACTGAGGCGCCGTGCCAGGCTCACTGTTGAGTGGTTTACGCCGCGCTGGCGTTCTCCTGCATCCCACTTCGCTGCCGGGGCCCTGGGAAAGCGGTGTGCTGGGAGCGGACGCTCGCCGCTTTATCGTGTGGCTGGAGGCTGCCGGGTTTCGCCTCTGGCAGATGCTGCCCATTGGCCCCGTCGGTGATTCGATCTCACCCTACCAGGCGAGCTCGGCCTTTGCCGGCAACCCGCGCCTGATCGATCCCGAAGACCTGCGCAGCAGGGGCTGGCTCGCGGCGGCGCAACCCGTCGGCGGCACCACGTGGAGTGACCGGCAGCAGCTGCTGCATGAGGCGTGGGTGGGATTCTGCGCTTGCGGCTCACACGAGGAGCGGGTCGAACTCAGCCGGTACTGGCAGTCGCAGCGTTCGTGGTTGCTGCCCTATGCGCTATTTCGGGTGGCCCGTCGCCGTTTCGGTAATGGCGGGTGGTGGACCTGGCCGGACGGTGTGCGTCTCCGGCAGTCGGGTGCGATTGCGAGCCTTCTCGCCGAAGCGAGCGCCGAAGTGCAGGAAGTCGCGTTCGAACAGTGGGTCTTCGATAGCCAGTGGCGGGAACTCCGTTCCCGGGCTCTCGAAGCCGGCATCGAGTTGATCGGGGATCTGCCCATTTATGTGGATCTGGACAGCACCGATGTCTGGTGGCACCGGCCGTTGTTTCACGTCGATGAGGCGGGCCGCCCAGCCGCGGTGGCCGGGGTGCCACCCGACTATTTCAGCGCCGACGGCCAGATGTGGGGCAACCCGCTGTACGACTGGGACGCGATGCGGGCGAACAGCTTCCGTTGGTGGGTGGACCGCGTTCGGGCCCAGCTGCGGCGCTTCGATTACCTGCGAATTGATCACTTTCGCGGCTTGCAGGCGTTCTGGGAAATTTCAGAGGGAGCGAATAGCGGTCGCGAGGGCTGCTGGCGCCTGGCGCCCGGCAGTGAATTGCTGGCAGCGCTCGGCGCCGCGTGCGGGGGCCAGCCGTTTCTCGCGGAAGACCTCGGCACCCTAACAGAGGACGTTCAAGCCCTTCGTCAGCAGTTTGGCCTGCCCGGAACGCTGGTGGCGCAGTTTGCCTTCGATGGCGCTGCCGGCAACCCCTACCTGCCCGCGAATCACGTTCCGGGTTCCGTTATTTACTCCGGCACCCACGACAACGACACGGTGGCCGGCTGGTACCGGAGCCTGGATGCCGGTACCCGCGAGCGTGTGCACCGTGTGCTGGCCTGCGGACCGGACGATATGCCCGGCGCCTTGTTGCGATCGGTCTGGCAGTCGTCGGCGGAGATCGCCATGTTTCCGCTGCAGGATCTCATCGGTATGGGGTCCGAGTCGCGGATGAACACGCCGGGACGTGTCGGCGGGAACTGGGTCTGGCGTTTCAGCTGGGACGAGATGCCAGCCGGTCTGGCCGCCGAGTGCCAGCAACACGCCATGGAGGCTGGCCGTTATCCGGTGCCGGTGAGCCGGGCGTACAGCGCCTCGTAGAGGGGCGCCTGGTGGCGCCAGGAGAAGTCCTCGGCCATGCCATTCTGGCCGAGCCGGGCCCACGACTCCGGCTGGCCATACCAGTTGAGGACTTCACCGATTGCCCAGGCGAGTCCCGCGCCGGTGGTGTGCTTGAAGACGCTGCCCGTGCCGGCGCCTTGCGCGGGATCAAAGTGGCGAACAGTGTCCCGGAGGCCGCCCGTTTCGCGAACGATCGGCACAGTGCCGTAACGCAGGGCGTACAACTGGGACAGACCACAGGGTTCGTAGATGGACGGCACGAGAAAGGCGTCCGACCCGGCGAAGATGAGCCGGGCGAGAGGCTCATCCTGCGCCTCGAAGTAGCGGAAGCGGTCCGGAAATCCGGCGGCAATCTGCCGGAGCTGCGTGACGTACCGGTCTTCGCCCTGGCCCAAGACCACCATTTGCAGCCGACCCTGGCGAAGCAATGGCGGCAAGGCCTCGACAACCAGCTCAATGCCCTTCTGCTCGGCGAGCCGGGTGACCATGCCGAGCAGTGGCCCGGGCTCGCCGGGCCTCAAGTCGGCGCGCGCAACCAGTGCGTCCCGACAAATGCGCTTGCCGGCAAGATCGCTGGCATCGTAACGGGCCGGAAGCCGGGCATCGGTGGCCGGATTCCACGCGCTGTAGTCGACACCATTCAGGATGCCGACCAGCCGGTTGCGCCGCTGGCGCAGCAGTGGGTCCAGGCCCTTGCCGTACTCAGGGGTCAGGATTTCTGCCGCGTGGCTCGGGCTTACCGTGGTGAGCGCGTCCGCCGCGGCGATGCCATCCCGCAGGAAGTTCAGTTCCGGTGTTTCAGGCGCATCAATCAGGTCGAGTTTTGGCAGACCCAGTTCGGGAGCCAGGGTGCCGGGGAATACGCCCTGGTAGCCGATATTGTGAATCGTCAGGACCGAGTTGCACTGGCGAAATACCCGGCGGTGAAGGTAGCCGTTCTTCAGGAGCACCGGGCCGAGTGCGGCGTGCCAGTCGTGGCAGTGAATGACGTCCGGTGCCCAGTCCAGTTCCTCGCACAGCCGCAATGCGCCGTGGGCGAGGAGAGCGAAGCCCCGCGCCTCGCGATCGCCCCCGCCGTAGATGGCGCCCGAGCCGAAGAATCCGGGTGCGTCGATCTGGTAGAGCAGGGGCAGAGGCTGGCGCCCCGCCGGTACTTGCCGGAGCGTGTAGCCCGGATGGGTGCCATCCAGCGCGACTGGCGAAACCTGCAGGCCGCTCACGGCAATGGCGGCAGCCGTCAGTCGGTCGCCGGGATCGACTGACAGGGCTGTGTACAGGGGCAGCACCACCCGCACGTCGTGACCGGAGCTGACGAGCGCCTTGCTTAAGCCCGTCACCATGTCGGCCAGACCACCGGTCTTCGCGAACGGGGCGTACTCCGCTGAGATCATGAGTACGCGCATGGCGTCAGCTACACGTCGTTGCCTGGAAGAAAAACCCTGCCAGGGCAGGGGAAAAAAAAGACCCTGCCTTGGCAGGGTCTCTTGCTGCTTGCCGGCGCGATGATCGCCGGTTGGCAGGCCGCGAAGGCCATGATCATCCGGTCGTCAATCGAACTTATAGATGCCCATCAACTGGGCAGTCCACAGGAGATCGGTCGAATCCACGTCGTAGTAGGTCAAGTCGGCGCGCAGGCTGAACGCGGTATCCGTCTTCAGGGCGAGGCCAATGCCGATGGCCAGGTCGGTGCCGTCGTCATCGAAGTTGACGGGGTCGTTTCGCGTGCCGATTGGGAAATCGTCCGGGACGAGAAGCTGATTGCGCTCGAAGCCGGAGTACTCCGCATCCCAGTTGACCGCACCCAGCTTGCCGTAGACGTCGAACCTCTCCCCAAGGGGCAGGTTGCCGATAATGAAGGCCCGCAGCGCCGTCATGTCCACCTGCGCGGTCCACTCGCGACTCTGGCAGCCGAGGAGTATGTCGCATATCTCCGGGAGTACGTAGTTTTGGGTTGCCCGTCCGAAATCCATGTAGCCGACTTCGATCCCGAAGTTGTCGTTCAGCATCCAGCCGGCGGTGATGTCGAAGCTGACGTCCGAGCTGCTGAAGTCCGGGTCGGTGCCGATGACGTCGGTATCGGTCGTCAAATTTGGCACCAGGTTGAGTTCCGCCAGGCTGGATTCCATCCGCGCACCACCAGCGCCGATTCCCACGTAGGGTCCGGCAACGGCGATGGCTGGCGCCGCCAGGGCCATCGCCATCAGTAGGCTAAAGCTCTTGCTCATTCCCGCGCTCCCGTAATGGTTCTTATCAACTTGTTATCCGTAAAGACTCCGGAACCATCTGTCTAGAAGATGGCGTCCCGGCCGAGGAAGCTGCCGAAGTACAGGCGCGCACTGAGCTCAATGCCTGTGTCATCATCGAATACAATGCCGCGGACCCGGAATGTCAGGTAGTCGGTGACGTGGTAACCAAGACCGAGCAGTACGTCGCTATTGGAAATATTTGAATCACTGAGGTCGGAGTAGCGGTAGCCGGCTTCGATTTCCACGTTCTCCGAAAGTTCGCTGCGGATCATCCCTTCGGCGAGGTATCCGTTGTCACTCACGGAAACCAGTTGGCACAAGTTGTTCGGGGTCTCGAATTCGGAGATATCCACATACGCGCCGCGTGCAACGATGTCAGTATTCTCGGCCAGGCGGTAGCTGATACCGAGTCCACCGGCCAGGGATTGTGAATCGCGATCACCATTGAAATTGATGCTGCTGCCGCCATCGCCGCCGTCGCACGTCGTGCTTACGCCGCTGAATTCTCCGTCAAAGAACTCCCCGAAGAGGTGTAGTCCAACGGAACCGAAATTGGTCAGAGCTACCGAGCCATTGAGCTTGATGCCCTGATGCTGGCCGCCTTCCTGCTTGACGGCGTAGTTGACATCAACCCACTGGTAACCGGCATCAAAATAACTGTAGCGTGGGCCGTCAGATGAATCGTCTGCTGCGGCCGGTGCTGCCGCGACGGCAAGCCAGCCTCCCGTGACCAGTGGCAGAGCAGCAACACTCAGCGACCGGGCAAGCCTGGCATTCATAGAACGTACCCCTGATTGAAAGCGCGGATCGGCGAAAACGCCGGGGACTATAGCGAATCGGGTTCAGACTGGCTATAGCAGGTCGTGCCTCGACGTACCCGGAGTAGCAGTCGTCTACACGGTGGGCAGGAACGATGCTTGTCCGGTCATTTGTAGCGTTGCGGCGACTGTTTGGTATGATCTGCAGGCACTATCCCGGGGGGATTCGAATGACGACGACCAAGAATATCAGGGGCGTTTCCGCGGCCGTGTGGATGGCCTTCGCGGTAATTCCGGCGCTGCCCATCGTGGCGAGCGCGCAGATCGAAGAGGTCGTGGTCAGCACCCGCCGTAGGTCTGAAAGCCTGCAGGACGTCCCGATTGCCGTGTCGGTTATCAGCGCCGAACAGATTGAGCGGCAAGGCATCACCAGTCTCAAGGACGTCGTGCAGAACCAGCCCAGTGTGCAGTTCGACCAGGCCTTCGGGCCGGCCGACAACCGGATCACGATCCGTGGCTTGTCCAATACCCGCGGCCGTTCCAACGTGGCATTCCTCGTCGACGGCATTGACGTCACGACCGAGAACCTGATTTCGGCGGGTTCCGGCCTGCTGGCCAATCGCCGCCTGTTGTCGGACGTCCAGAGCATCGAGATCGTCAAGGGGCCGCAGAGCGCCCTCTTTGGCCGGGCGGCATTTGCGGGAGCCTTGAGCTACACGACCAAGGAACCGACTGACGAGTTCGAAGGCCGGGTGGGGCTCGATGTCGCGGACTTCGGCCGACGAACCGTTGAAGGCGCATTCGGCGGTCCCTTGTCGGACACCGTCGGCATCCGGCTCACGGGTGTCAGCTTCAACGAGGAGGGCTTTTATACCAACAGCATTACCGGCAACAATGTTGGTGGTAGCGACGGTTACGGCGCCGCACTGACCACGGTCTGGAAACCCGCGGATCCTGTCAAGGTCAAGGTGCGGCTCGAGTACAGCGACGAGCATTACGACCCGCGTGCTGTCGTCAAGTTCCAGGGAGACACGCCGTACTATTTTCCCGAGGAGGCCAAGAACATCCCCCGTCCGGTCATCACCAACAACATCTACACACAGCCATCGGCTTCAGGCGCTACGAACCTGTTCAACTTTGGCACCTACTGCCCCAAGTTTGGTTTCGACCCGAACAACATCCAGGGAGATCCCGGCATTTGCCTTCCCGGCGTGATCAAGCACAGCTCGGGCGACCAGGTTCGGCTGAGCGAGAACCCGAGAACGGGGACGGACTTCCCCGGCACCGACACGGACACGTTCCGCGCGAGCATTACGGCTACGTTTGATCTGGGTTATGGCATCGTCTCCTCCTACACGGGGTGGACCGACTTCAACAGCACGGACGTCTACGATCAGGACTACCAGGCCAGCACGGCGCTGGATTTCAACGGCAACGGTGGCCGGCCGTACGACACCCTGGATCCCCGCGGCGGCCGGATCGATACGCTGCTGGGCGCGCAGATATCGAACCAGGAATCCGACACGAAGCAGTTCTCCCAGGAATTCCGCTACGAGACCCAGCTGGACGGGCCCGTGCAGTTCACCGGCGGCGTGTTGTTCTGGCAGGACCAGCGGACACTGGAAGACCGCAACAGCATTGATTTTTGCGCACCTTACGGACGCATCGGCGCCGACTTCCTGCGGGACGGAAACGGCGCTATTGTCCGGCGCGACACGGATCCCAGCACGCCCGAAATTGATGGCGGTGGCGGTCCGAATGACCCGGGTGGTTCCGGGCTTGGTGAGGCCGTGCGGGACCCGGTCACGGGAAACCTGGCGTACGTTTCCGGTGTTTGCGATGGCGTCGGCAACACGGCGACCAGCTGGCAGGAATACCGGCGCCAGTTCGATGATCCGCTGTTTGCCGCCTCGTGGCAGGCACGAACGCGCCATTTGTCCTTTTATGGCCGCATCGACTGGGACATGACCGATGACCTGCAGTTGAGCCTGGAAAACCGCTGGCTTGACGAGACCTTCAACCTCACCAAGCCTGGCAACTCCAGTTGCACGGAAGCCGCCTTTGCCTCGGGCAGCAACCCGACCGCTAACTGGCCGACCGTGGGGCCGTTTGTTTGTGACAGCGAACGCCTCATCTCCAACATTCCTCCTCTGCCGATCGATTCGGCCACCGGGCTGCTGACCCAGCGCTACACAGAAGGCTCCACAGACTCGAACTACAACACGCCCAAGGCCACGCTGGCCTGGACGGTCAATGAGAACGTCAATACATTCTTCTCGTACGCCTTTGCGCAGAAACCCGGCGGGATCAACCAGCTGACCGGCGGTGGCGGCGGCCCGCCGCCGGCACTCAAGGACGAGCGCTTCGAGTCCGAGAAGCTGAAGGCGTGGGAGCTTGGCATCAAGTCGAATTTCGAGGCGGCCGGCTTCTGGAACCTGAACAGCTCGGTCTTCTTCCAGGACTACACGGCCAAGCAGGTGGGCATCCAGGTTGTGTCCGAGAGCGGGGTCGCGCAGCCGCGTATCGTCAATGTTGGTGGTACGCAGGTCTGGGGCTTTGAGTTCGAGGCCCTGTGGCAGCCCGGATTCATGGAGGGGCTGACGCTCGGCCTCAGCGGCACGCTTCAGGACGCCGAGTACACGGACTGGGTGGACGACACGCGGAACCTGATCAAGGCGGCGGTTTACGGCGATTGTCCCGTGATCTACAAGCGTGGCGACGGGGAGTCCACTGATCCAAACGATCCAGGCTTTGGTGGCCTGGTGCCAACCGCTTTCTGCCGGCTTGATTATTCGGGGAATGACCTCGAGCGCGCGCCCAGTCAGGCCTACTCGGCAAGCCTGCAGATCCAGCGCCCGTTCATGGACACCCCGTTCGAGTACCTGTTCGAGCTCAACGGCAACTGGCAGGACGAGCGCTGGGCCGATCCGGAGAATCTGGTCAAGCTGGCGGATTACGCCCGTCTCGACCTGCGCGTGGGTCTGACCTCCGACCAGTGGGATGTGATCGCTTACGTGGATAACGTGCTGGACGACGACCGCTACCAGACCGGCGGCAGTGGCCCGGATTTCGGTGACCAGGTGACCCAACTCGGCTTCACGGCCGGTTTCGGCACCACGCATTATTTTGCGACCTTGCCGGATCCCCGGGTGTTTGGTATCCGTGGCTCCTATCGCTTCGGGGGCGGGCGCTAGCCCGGCAGTTTCCTAGCCCAGCAGTTTCGTCGTGCCAATGAAGCCTACGAGCACGATCAGTACGTAGGTCGACCAGATGATCAAAGTCGAGCGGTCCATCGTGCGGCTGATGATGGCCTCGATCTCCGGCTTTGAGCCTTCCACTGCCAGGCGGCCGAAGGCGGCCCCGATCGGATCGAAGGCCGCGATCATCCAGATGACCATCAGATTGATGACGCCATACAGCGCCACCTTCAGGTGCAGCCACGTGGCGTCCTGTACGAATGGACCGTGACCGAGCCAGGACGACGCGCACAGCACGATCAGAGTCACTCCCACGAGCCCGGTAAGCCAGTTGGTAATCCGGGCCAGCCGATGCCCGACCGGCTTGTCGTACCAGTAGGCGCCAGCCATGCTGACGGCCCACCAGGCAATGCTGAAAATCCAGACCAGAATCACTCCGAAGTCCGGGATGGGCAGCAAGCCTAAGTCCCTGGAGAGCATCACGCCGAAGGGCAGGGCCGCTTTCCACATGGTTCGGGGCAGCAGCTCGATGCGCAGCGCCATGTGCAGCAGGGTGACGCGGGTCATGAATGACAACTTCGGATCGGTGGACCGGCGCGCGGCGAAAAATACCCCCATGTCGGTGCCGACCCAGAAGACGAACATCAGAAGGTGGGCGTACTTCCAGATTACGTAGTCAGTCATGGGGATTCTCTCCGGCGGGCCATGGCCGGGAACTTTACCCCAATCGCAGCAAATGACCGCAAGGCGGCGGAACCGCCA
>CAZPNN010000146.1:0-8266 GCA_964587605.1 uncultured Chromatiaceae bacterium | reverse complement strand
TGCGTGGAACAGCGTAGAGATTGCCGGGCGCTGGCACCTGTTCACGGAGTTCTGGGAAAAGCCACAGGAGTACGGACTGGAAATGGGCCTGATCGGCGCTGCTATCGCCGTGGCCGCGTTTCTCGCCGTCAAGACGCCGGTCCACCAGAAGGCAGCCCTGCGGGACGAAGAGGCAAAAGCGTAGCGCCTGACCTCAGGTATCGCTCCAGGAATCTTCTTGGCGATTTACAGCGTTAACGCTGCCCCGGATCCAGCAGGTGTCCGACTCGGCCCGTTCTGGCTCTGCCCCGGAGTAACCCGGGGTAACGCCTTTACGTTGCTGTTCGGCGCCGTATCCACCCTCTGTCTCGTCACGTTCGTCACGTTCGCGCAGCCCTACCTGTTTGCGATTCTCGGCATCCCGCAGGGTGAGCAGGGGGTTCTCTCCGGCGTGCTGATCAGCGTGCAGGAAGGCACACAGGTCCTGATCGCCGGCCGCATCGGCGCCTTGTCGGACCGGACCGGACGGCGCGTCGTGTACGTGACCGGGCTTACGTTAATGAGCCTCAGCTTCATCATTTACCCGCTGGCCGGCTCCAGCACCGAACTGATTGCTTATCGCATCGTGCTCGCCGTGGGAATGACGGCGGCGACAGTGATGATGTCGACGTGTTTCGCAGAGTACTCGCAGGACGTTTCCCGCGGGCGGTGGATGGGAATGGTCGGGGTCTTCAACGGGCTCGGCGTCGTCCTTATGGCCACGGTGCTCGCGAAGCTGCCGCAGTGGCTCGGCGAGCAAGGTTTCGATGCCGTGCAGTCCATTCGCTACAGCTTCTGGATCTTCGGCGGCTACCTGGTGCTGCTGGCCCTGATCCTGCGCGCCGGGCTGCAGGGCCACACAAGGCCGGTGGGCCGCCCCACAAGAACACTGCTTGCGCAAACCACGATCGGGATTGCCGCGGCCCGCGACAACCCGCGCATCGCTCTCGCCTACCTGCTGGCCTTCGCGTCCCGCGGCGACCTCGTCATCATCACCACGTTTATCTCGCTGTGGGTCATCCAGGCCGGTATCGACGCGGGCCTGACGCCCGGCGCTGCCACGGCGAAGGCCGGCATGATCTTCGGCATCGCGCAGGGCGTGGCCCTGATCTGGTCATTCGTCATGGGATATATCCTCGACCGCATCCCGCGGCTCACGGGCGTCTGCCTGGCATTTGCCCTGGCAGGACTGGGTTACTCGGCACTCGGGCAGGTTCACGATCCTTTCGGTTCCTGGATGCTGCCGGCGGCCATGCTGGCTGGCATCGGCGAGGCCAGTGCCGTGGTCGCCGCTGGTGTGCTGATTGGCCAGGAAGCGCCGGCTGCAACCCGCGGCACAATTATCGGCACATTCGGGCTTTGCGGATCGCTCGGCATAATTTGCCTGACCTTCGCCGGCGGCCAGGTCTTCGATACCTTGGGCCGCAACGCGCCCTTCGCCATGATGGGTATCGTGAATCTTGCCGTGATGGCAGTGGCCCTTTTTGTGCGACACCGGTCGATTACCGGCCAGCGCCAGGTTGATTGACCAATGGGAAATCTCGTATCCCGTGGCCCTATGACCGCGGGGTACAGGATTTCCCGTTGGCGTCGCCCGCCCGGAGTCGTTATCTTTAACCGCAAGTACGACGGTTTAGTATCCTCACTGCCCAAGCAAGGATCCGAGCATGACGACGTCCAGCAGCCGACTTTCCGTCGCCGCCGCCCTCGTTCTGGCCAGCAGTCCGTTAATCCTGCTGGCTCCGGCCACCGGCTGGGCCCAGATCGAAGAAGTCATCGTGACGGCTCGCAAGCGGATGGAAAGTCTGCAGGACGTGCCCATAGCGATTAACGCGATCACGGCGGAGGAACTCGACCGCAAGGCGATCAACAGCTTGAGCGACCTGACCAAGGGCTTGTCGTCTATCGAGTTTGACGAGGGCGCCTCGAAGAGCGACACGCGCATCACGATCCGCGGGCTGTCGCCAACCCGCGGCCGGCAGAATGTCGCGGTACTGGTGGACGGCATCGACGTATCCACCGAGGCCATCAGCAATTCAGGCGGTGGCGTCCTTCTGAATACGCGACTCGTGGATATCGAGCGCGTGGATATCCTGAAGGGACCGCAGATGGCCCTGTACGGCCGCAGCGCGTTCGCGGGAGCCATCCATTACACCACCAAGGATCCGTCGGACGTGTTCGAGTCGACGGTCTCTATGGACAGCAACGTGGAGGACCAGTACAGCGCCACGATGGGACTCAGCGGTCCCGTGCTGGACGACAAGCTTGGCCTGCGTTTCAACGCGGCCTGGTGGGATGAGCAAGGCTTTTACGACAACGCCCTCACCGGCAACAGCCTGGCCGATGACGAAGGCTACGGGCTGGCGCTGACGGCCAAGTCACAGCTTAGCGACAGCGTCAGTCTCAAATTTCGCGCCGAGTACCAGGATCAGCAAACCGGGCCCACGGCCGCCGCGTTCCTGAAGTTCAATAGCGAAACCCTGCTGCCGGAGATCACCCGGACACCGTTCACGGACCCGGCAACGAATCTGACCTACCCGGCCCAGTTTCGCTGCTTCGAGAAGCTCACCAGCAAAACCTGGAATCCCGCCCTGGATGCCCGCAATGACCGGCTCTTTGCTCCCGGTTACACCCCGACGGGTCCGGACTCCACCTTGCCCAACGTGCTCTACAGCAGCCCGCACTGCGAAACTGCCGTGGCGACCGTTAGCGGCGCCGCGAAAAACTTCGATGAACGGGATATCGCCCTCTCGACCAACCCCTTCACCAACGAGGATTACGAAGGTATAGACCGGCAACTGATCCGCCTGTCGCTGGTCGCCGAATGGGAAATCGTCGCCGGCACCATTAGCTCGCACACGGGCTATATTCATGAAAATGCCGACGAGGCGGCAGACAATGGCAAGTTCGGATTCACCCCGGATCCGGCCTCGTTTTCACCGCTGACCGGCGCCCCCTACAACAACGGCAACGTCAACATGTTCCTGCTGACGACCGAAAAGCTCACCACCCAGTTCAGCCAGGAACTGATGTACCGCACCAATCTCGACGGACCGCTACAGGCGACGGCCGGTGGCCTGTACTGGAAGGAAAACGTTGGCAATTCCAGTGACTCCCTGACCATTCAGGGCTCCGGCAGCCACTGCGCATGGGCCAGCGCCACCGGCCTGACTTTCGATGACTTCGGCTTCGTCCCGCAGGGCACCGGCTGCTACGGCTACACCGAGCGCGCCGTCGCGCCACTTATGCGTGGCGGCTTCAATTTCACCGAGCTGGACGTAAACGGCCAGCCGGTCCGGTACAACGGCATTGAGCAGTACAAGGACTCGAGCCCGGCCGATCGCAATACCGAGCACGAATCGCTGTTCGGCATGCTGGAGTACGAAGTCAACGACAGCGTCAAAGCGATTTTCGAGGGGCGCATGAACTGGGAAACGGTCGAGGCCGTGGGCCCCCAGTTCCTGGATCCCGCGGCGTCCGGCGGGCCCGGCAGCTGGAACCCCTGCGGATTCTTCTTCCGGCCCTGCACCGACGACTGGTTGTTTGGGGATACCGGGCCCTTCTTCAGCCAGGCCAACTTCGAGGCCCAGTACGACTCCTACGACCCCAATGCACTGCTGGACGATGACCCGCCGCCGGACGCCCCCAACCCGGACGTGAGATACCGGGACATCATTCCCGCCGTCTGCCAGAACGATTCAAAGACGCTGGCGCGGCTCGCCAATGTGGACGCCGGCAACCCGGACCAGTTCGATCTCTTCAACCCGTACTGCGTCACGCAGATTTCCAGGGACGACAATTGGTTCTCGCCAAAGCTCACGCTGACCAAGCGGGTAAACGACGACCTGAATGCCTACGTCTCCTGGTCACAGGCCGAGAAGCCCGGCGGTTTCTCCACGCTCGGCATCGGCTCCAGCGGCCTGAACCGGGAACTGCTCGAATTCGAACCGGAGAAACTCGTTGTTTACGAACTTGGCCTGAAGAGCCAGTGGCTTGACCGCACGCTGATCGTGAATTCCGCCTTCTTCTTCCAGGACTTCACGGACAAGCAGACCCTGGTCTCGTTACTGAATGCCGCCGGCGACCGCATCGTCAACAAGCTCGAGAACGTGGACGGGGCAGAGGTACTGGGGCTCGAGGTCGACGTGGAATGGTCGCCCATGGCGACTTTCCTCGGCGGCGAATGGGCCACGAGGGCTTCCTACACCTACCTGGATGCGGAATACGTCGGCGCGCCCGTCGAAAACACGTCGTTCACGTTTATCTCTGGCGCCGGCAACTGCGCTCCGAAGGTGGTGACGGCGCTCAACGGCAGTCAGGCCGTCGTCTGCATCGTGAGCCTCGATGGCAAGAAGCTGGAGGATGCGCCCGAGGGCAAGTTCGTCGGCAACGTCGCTTACTCCCTGCCGCTGGCCGACGACCTCAATTTCTTCGTTGAAGCTGACTTCCTCTGGATCGACAAGCGCTTCATCGAAGCAACCAACGAGAATTGGGTTGAGGCGGACACCAACGTGGACCTGCGAATCGGGCTGCGCACAGACAAGTGGGACGTCACCGGTTATGTGTCCAATGTGTTCGACGACGACACGATTGCGTCGGCGGCCGGCGGCCCCAGCCTCGGTTGTTGCTTCATCCTGGGCAGCGGCATCGATCTCTCGAACGTCGAACCACCGGCCAACGACTCGGATCCCGACACCTACGTAGACGACACGCCGCAGGAACCGGGCAAGACCGTGACCGTGGAACTGCCGGCATTCCGGTACGCCTTTGCGCCGGATCCGCGGGTAGTCGGCCTGCGGGCGCGCTACCGTTTCGGCGGGGAGTAAAGACCAAACCCCCGGGAGGCTCCACCCATGTTCATCAACTTCTGGTACACCGCGGGCAGAAGCACCGATGTAACCGATGCGCCGGTCAGGCGGCGCATGCTTGGCTTCGACTTCGTGCTGTTCCGGGACACGGCCGGCGCCGTGCATTGCCTGGCCGACACCTGCATTCACCGCGGCGCGTCGCTCAGTGCCGGCAAGGTGAAAGGTGACTGCATCCAGTGCCCCTACCACGGCTGGCAGTTTGACGGTGACGGCGCCTGCCGGAAGATCCCGTCGCTGGGCTCGACGGCCAGGATCCCGGGGCGCGCTCGCGTCGATGCCTACCCCACGGTCGAGAAATACGGCCTGATCTTCGCCTTTCTCGGCGACATTCCCGAAGCCGAGCGCTGCCCGATCCTGCCTATTCCGGAGTACGGGCCCGATGGGCCCCTGCCCGGCTGGGCCGCCACGATCCAGCACTTCGAGTGGAACTTCGACTACCAGCGTTCAATCGAGAACGGCATCGACGCCGCCCACAACGAGTTCGTGCATCCCACGCACGGCTTTTCGGGCAACCGGCCCGACTACAAGGTCAATCACGAGGCGTGGCGCTGGGTCGAGGACGAGTGGACGACCGGCTTTTTCAGCCGCAACATCGCGCCACCACTGCCCGAGAAAAAGATGCGCGAAGCGTCAGGCCGCGAGGGCAACGCCGTTATCGATGCGGGCACGGGCCACCATGGCATCTCGATGCTGTGGACCTACATACACCCGTCACCCGAAATGAAGATTCACCAGTACCTGTTCGAAACCCCGGTCGACGCCTCCCACACCAGCCTGTACCTGCTGAACCTCCGCAACTTCCTGCCGGAGGCGGAGCACGATGACCGCATGATGGGCCGCAATGAATACGTGGCAACCCAGGACCGCGACATACTCCACGACGTGCGCCCGGTGCTGACACCGGAGAAAAACACCGCCGAGTTCTTCACCCCGTCTGACAAGCCCATCGCGATGTACCGGGAGAAGCTGAAACGCTGGGAGCAGCGCGGCTGGCGCATTGATGTGGATGCCGTTGAACGTGACCAGAAGCGTGTCGCCTACGCCATTCCCTGCCCGGCGCGGCGCGGGACGAAGGGCTGGGTGCTGGACGCGGTGCCGCTGCGGCCAGCAGACTCGCTGGTTATGGCCAGTGCCGCAAAACTCAGTACTTGAAGGAAAGCCGGGCGCCGAACACGCGCGGATCCGGCAGCACGCTTGTCGTCTGGAAGCTGCCCACAGAATTGGGATTCTCAATGATGCGCGGACCGAAATCCGGATTACCGCCAAAGACCTGGAAGCTGTCGCTATCAAATAAATTGTCTACGTAAAATAACAGGCGCCACTGATTATTCTCGATACCAAACTGAATATCCGTGATCGAGAAGTCGTCGAGCACAGTTAGATTGTCCTGGCTCGTGTACTGCTCACCCTGATAGCGGCTTGTGGCATTCAGCAGCAGCCGGGATTCCGAACCGGGCACGGGGCGGGAATAGCTGATGCTGGCAACGACGGTGTTCTCCGGGGCGGCCTCCAGGGTATTTCCCGATAGATCGACGAAGCAGTGGGCCAGGACGCCCACGTCCTCGATCTTGGCGCATTCGCCGGCAATTGCGATGCGCCCTGACGATCTGGTCGGATCGAGGAATTCGTCATACTCCGCCTGCAACCAGGTGTAACCCAGCCCCAACTGCAGACCTTCAACAGGGGTATTCCAAAGCAGTTCCAACTCGGTTCCGAGGACATGGGCCGAACTAGCGTTGGACACCTTTGGCACAGCTATTGGCAGCGGCGGAAAGGCAGTCGTGGTGTTCGTCTGCTTGTCGCTGTAGTCATTGTAAAATGCGGCAGTGTTCAACAACAGAGACCCGTAGCTGCCGGTCCAGGTTGTCTTTGCTCCAAGTTCGTAGGCCCAGAGTTTTTCCGGCTTGAACAGGAACGAGTCTGTTGGAATTATGAACGGCAACGGTACGGTGAGCAGACTGATGCCACCAGGCTTGATGCCCCTTGCCGCTGACACATACAGCAGTACGTCATCAATTATTTGCCAGTCAATCGTCAGTTTCGGGGCGTGCCACCGGGTGGTGACTGTGTCCGCATAGGGATTGCCGGGTGTACAACCAACGACACCTCCGGGCACGCTGAAGCCAACCAGGTTGGCACAACTCTGGCCTATGTAGATGAGGGCCGAAAAGTCCTCCTTTGAATAGCGGTCCTCAAGGGCCACGCGAATGCGTTCGGAGAACTGCCACTCTGCCAGGGCATACAGCGACCAGTGGTCCGTATCGGCCGCCGTCGGATTCCGGTAGTCACCGACTGCGGCAATGACGTCAGCGTAAATTTCTTGCCAGGAGCTGTAACCCAAATTTGTGCACTGGGGCATTATGATGCAGCCCGCCACGATGTTCCGTGCATAGTCGTCACGGTCCTCCTGCCACAACAAGCCACCGATCGTGAACTGCCAGGCAGAATCCCACGTCGTGGAGAGCCGGAGTTCCTGACTGAACTGGCTTGTCTCGCCACGAGTATCGACGTCTCCATTGGCCAGAAGGGTGTCTGGCCGACCCTCGGCCTGCCGGTCCAGCTCGTAACGCTGGGTCAGGTCGGCGTTGGTCAACCCCGTGTATGAATTCAGCAAGGCGGACCCGAGGTCCCAGCTGGCGACAAGCGTTCCGCGGGCGACCTCAAGGGTATTCCCGGGATAGTCACCTCCGGTCAGGGGATCCTCGCTGGTGCGCGCCTCAAAGCCGCTGGCACTGTCGATGCGCTCGACGAAGCTCGCTTCAGTCGCTGACGTGACTCCGCCAGCGATGGCCTCGATGGGGACCGGCAACGTCAGCGTTTCAGGAATTCGTACAACGGGACGGGGAGCGTATTTGTCGTCGCTCCACGACAGGCGTGCTTTAAGGCTTATGGCGTCGGTTGGTCGATACAGCAGTACTCCCGACGCACCCTTGCCACGCCCGCCCCCGAGGTTTTCGCCGGACACGGTATTCTGGTAGTGCCCGTCCTCGGACCAGACCACCCCATTGATACCACCGCCGACGGGGCCAGACAGCGGGCCCGACACTCCGGCCGACAGCTCGTAGGAGCCATCCTGCCCGACATCCAGACCACTGGAGCCCGCCAAATCTTCGCCCGGATCCCGCGTGATATAGCTGATAGCGCCGGCAAAGGCGGCACGCCCATACAGTGCGCTCTGGGGACCGCGCACCACCTCGATACGTTCCACGTCGGTAAGAAGTCGCTGGTTGACGAGCAATGGTGAGCCTGCGTTGGTCCCCGTCGTCTCGCTCGTGATGTCGATGCCGTCAAGCAGGATTGCCACATTGGAACGGCCGCGCGTATTGGTCAGACCGCGGACCGTCACACGCACATCATTCTGGGAAAAGGATTCGTTGAAC
>CAZPNN010000145.1:0-1731 GCA_964587605.1 uncultured Chromatiaceae bacterium | reverse complement strand
CCCCAGTAGATGTCCGTTTGGGGTTCCCAGGTGTCTGCACGCCCGCCGCCGAAGCCGAAGGTCTTGAAGCCCATCGACTCGAGGGCGACGTTGCCCGCAAGGATCATGAGGTCAGCCCAGGAAATCCTGCGGCCGTATTTCTGCTTGATCGGCCACAGCAGGCGCCGCGCCTTGTCAAGGTTGCCGTTGTCCGGCCAGCTGTTGAGCGGTGCGAAGCGCTGCTGCCCGGCTCCGCCACCGCCGCGGCCGTCGCCAACGCGGTACGTTCCCGCGCTGTGCCAGGTCATCCGGATGAACAGCGGCCCGTAATGGCCATAGTCTGCCGGCCACCATTCCTGCGAATCCGTCATCAAGGCATGCAGATCCTTGATCACCGCATTCAGGTCGAGGTTCTTGAACTCTTTTGCATAGTCGAACGACTCGCCCATCGGGTCGGAGAGATCCGAGTGCTGGTGAAGCGCAGTGAGGTCCAGCTGGTTCGGCCACCAGTCGCGATTCGAACGGGCGGGAGGGCTCGCGTGCATGACCGGGCACTTCCCCGCGCTTTCGTTGCCGGTCTCTGTTTCCTGGCTCATTGGATTCCCCTTTCTAAGTTCATGCTGCGCGAGCGTTCTCGTAATTGATGACGCCTGCAACTGCGTGGATCACGGACGCGATCCGCACAGCCGACTGGACCGCTTCGCGGCTGACCTCGTGCTGGCGCAACACACGTTCGTGCGCCGTCACGCATTTGCCGCAGCCGTGGACCGCGGAGACCGCAAGCGAGACCAGCTCGAAATCCGCTTTCGGGATTCCTGGGCTTCCGATCACGTTCATGCGGAGCTTCGCCGGCAGCTTAGAGTACTCCTCGTCTTCGACGAGATGCAGAAAGCGGTAATAGACATTGGCTGAGCGCAAGGATGCGGTCGCAGGATCAATTAGTACAATCGATTGATATTATGACTGTGATAGGCTTTGTCTATGACACTCCGTGACCTCGAATACCTCGTGGCGCTCGCAGAGACCCGGCATTTCGGCCACGCGGCCGAGCGCGTTCATGTCAGCCAGCCCACCCTTTCGGCCCAGCTCCGCAAGCTTGAGGGATCGCTGGGCGTCACGCTGATCGAACGACGGCCTCGGCGCGTCGGCCTGACGCCGGCAGGCGTTGCCGTGGTCGAACGCGCCCGTCGCATGCTGCGGGACGCCGACGACATCCGCGCCCTCGCCCGCGCCCGCCAGGACCCCTTGGCCGGGCAGCTCAAGGTCGGATTCATCCCGACGCTCGGGCCTTACCTCCTGCCCCGCATCGCGCCGCGCCTTAGCCGTGCGTTGCCGAAGCTCCAGTTGATGCTGCACGAATACCAGACTGCTCCCCTCGTCGACCGCGTGGTCGCGGGCGATCTCGATCTTGCGATCCTCGCCCTGCCCGTGGACACCAAGGGGCTCGTCACGCAATCGCTTTTTGCGGAGGCGTTCCTCGTTGCGATGCCGGAACACCACCGGCTTGCAGCAAAGATGCGCGTGAAATCGGGTGATCTCGCCGGCGAGAAGCTGCTGCTGCTGGAAGAAGGGCATTGCCTGCGAGAGCAAGCGCTGGATTTGTGCCATCGTGTGCATGCGGGAGAAGTAAAAGATTTTCGCGCAACCAGTCTGGAAACACTGCGTCACATGGTATTTGCGGGCATGGGGATCACGTTGATACCAAAGTTAGCCTGCGAAAAAAATGCCGGCATTACTTATCTTCCTTTCAGC
>CAZPNN010000144.1:0-4683 GCA_964587605.1 uncultured Chromatiaceae bacterium | reverse complement strand
ATGCAAGAGGTCGTCGGTTCGATCCCGACTAGCTCCACCAGATTTTTTCTGCACACCGTTTTGTCCCCATCGTCTAGAGGCCTAGGACACTGCCCTTTCACGGCGGCGACAGGGGTTCGAATCCCCTTGGGGACGCCATTTGACCCGCGCAGGCCGGTGCCCGTCCGGCCCGGCAGGTGCTATGGCCGGTTCGTGAATCCAGCGCTAACCGGCTGACTGGATTGGCATTATGATGCGCCGGTGACAGATACCTTCTTCAATCCAGCCCTTTGGGCAGGGGTGATGGCCCTTGTCTATGCGCTGGTGGGCGCTTACCTGCTTCTGGCGCAAGGCAGCGTGTTGGTGCGCCGTCAGATCGTCGGCGTGCTCCTCGCATCAGTCACCTGGGGTGTGCTGGTGGCACAGCCAGGATTCTTCAACCTGTCCAGCGGGTTTCCGCTCGTCTTCTACATTTTGCAGGTGGTCCTGCTATTCAGCTGGTATTCGCTGATCCATCGCCTGCTGCGTGGGCCCTACGAGCAGTCGATGCCAGAGGTCGTGAAACGCCTGCTGCGATTATTCTGGACTGTTGTTCTGGCTACGACCGTCCTTGTGGCATGGTCGGCGTCACGGGAAGGTGCGCCGTGGCAGGACATGCTGTACAGCATCTCCGTGGCGGGAATCGCCCTCGTGTGCCTGGCCCTTGCTGCCCAGCTTGGTCGGGACGCGCCAATCGAGAGTCAGACGGCATTGCGCTCACTGGTCGCAGCGGCCGGCCTGGCAACGGGTGGGCAGGCGGCCCTGGCCATCGTCGCGTCGGCCGGAGGCGGCGTGCCGAGTGCCTTGCTTGGAGCTACCGGAGCCGTGCTGTCGGCGTCAGGACTCCTGCTGATGTTTGCGCTCCGGTTAAGACCGCAATGGTCGCTCGCCATTTTCGTTTCTCCTGAGGCCCGGAGCTACGCGCCACGCTTTCTTGCCACGGGGTCGGTCCTGCTTCTCGCGCTGCTGCTCCTGCCGGTCTTCCGTGCCATGGCGCTCGGCTCTGCACAGCAGTTCGCGCTGTTGCTGGTGGTGGCGACGGGTGTGCCCGTGAGTCTTTTGCTGTTTTCATCACGCCTCAATGCACGGTTGAGGGTCCTCGTCAGCAAGCATTTTCTGCCATTTCGCTACGATTACCGGGAGGAGTGGCTGCGCCTCATCGACACGCTGGTGTCCCCGGACTCTGGGGCGCCACTGCCGGAGCGGGTCATACGCGGAGTGGCCCAGATTGTCGGTAGTCCTGCCGGGGTACTCTGGATGCGGGCGTCCGACCGCGGGCCATTCACGGCGACTGCCGGCTGGAACGTGCGGGTGCTGCCCGAGGCCAGTATCTTCCCGGATGATCCTGCCCTCGTTTTCATGCTTGAGCGACAGTGGACGATCGACACGGCAGAACTGGCGCGGCGTCCTGAACTCTATGCCGGGCTGCGTCGTCCGGATTGGCTGGCGTCGTTTCCGGAAGGGCTACTGATCGTGCCGCTGATCAGTAACGAGGTATTGATCGGCGTCATCGTGTTGTTCCAGTCCAGCTCGGCGTTTCGGCTGACCTTTGAGGATATCGATCTCCTGCGAACCTCCGGCCGTCAGGTCGCTGCCTTTCTGGCCCAGTACGAGGCTGACCAGAAGCTGGCCGAGGGCCGCCAGTTTGAAGCCTTGAATCGGCTGACGGCGTTTGTCATGCACGACCTCAAGAACCTGATCGCGCAGCAATCCCTGATGGTGCAGAACGCCGCCAGGCACAAGGGGAATCCGGAATTCTTCGAGGATGCCATGGCGACGATCAATAATTCGGTCGCTCGCATGAACAAGCTTCTGCAGCAGTTGCAGAGTGGCGAAACCTCCGGCCCAAGACAACACGTTGGCATTGCGGCGGCTGTTGCCGATGCGGTGGACAGGTGCCGGTCGCGCGAGCCAGTCCCGGAGTTCGTGAACAACGCCGATGATGTCCAGGTGTGGATCGAGCGAGAACGGCTCACTGCTGTCCTGGCCCATCTGATCCGAAATGCGCAGGAAGCGACCGATCGGGACGGGCACGTCTCCGTCCAGGTGGATGCGGCCGACAGTGGTGTACTCATCGAGATCGCGGACGACGGTTGCGGAATGGAGCCGGACTTTGTCCGCACGCGGCTGTTCCGTCCCTTCGACACGACCAAGGGCAGCAAGGGGATGGGCATCGGGGCCTACCAGGCGCGCACCTTCGTTGCCGAGGCTGGCGGCACCTTGCGCGTGGAGTCCGAGCCCGGTCAAGGCACCCGCTTCGTCGTTCGGCTACCGGTGCACGAGGCTGGCGCTGAGTCACCCGCGCCGTGAGCTATCATGATTTGCACACGGATTGGAGAGTTCATTGACCGACCATCGCCGGAAGCTGCTCGTTGTAGAGGATGACCCGGGGCTGCAGAGCCAGCTCAAGTGGTGTTTCACCGACTACGAGGTTCTCGTCGCCGAAGACAGGGCTACAGCGCTTGCACAGCTGCGTCGCCATGAGCCGCCGGTGGTGCTGCAGGATCTCGGTCTTCCGCCGGATGCCGAAGGTGTGACTGAGGGGTTCCTGGCCCTGGAAGAGACCTTGGCCTTGCTGCCGTCGACCAAGGTAATTGTCGTTACCGGTCACGGCGATCAGGAAAATGCTGTTCGAGCAGTTGGGATTGGGGCGTACGACTTCTACCAGAAGCCCGTCGATACCGACACCCTGCAATTGCTGGTCGGCCGCGCTTATCACATTCATGAACTTGAGAGACAGAATCAGCGGCTTCTGCAGGAGCGGGGCGCCTCCCCGCTGGACGGCGTCGTGGCCGCTAGCGAGCAGATGCTGCAGGTTTGCCGGATGATCGAGAAAGTGGCACCGACCGACGCCACGACGTTACTCCTTGGGGAAAGCGGCACGGGCAAGGAGGTTCTTGCGCGCGCCCTGCATTCGCTTAGCCGCCGCATCAGCAAGGGCTTTGTCGCCATCAACTGTGCGGCGATTCCTGAAAATTTGCTGGAGAGTGAATTGTTCGGCTACGAGCGCGGTGCGTTCACGGGTGCGGTCAAGCAGACCCCGGGTAAGATTGAGCACGCGGATGGTGGCACACTGTTTCTCGACGAGATTGGTGACATGCCCCTTTCGCTGCAGTCCAAGCTCCTGCGTTTCCTGCAGGAGAGAGTCGTCGAGCGAGTGGGTGGTCGCGAGGAAATTCCGGTCGATGTGCGGGTCGTTTGCGCCACCAATCAGAATCTGGACGTGGCGATCCGTGAGGGCCGCTTTCGGGAGGATCTGTACTATCGGATCAGTGAAATCACGATTCGCATCCCGCCGCTACGCGAGCGGAATGGCGGCTGCCGCATCCTGCTGGCCCGCACGCTGCTGGAGCGGTTTGCAGGGCAACATCGGCGTCAGTTTCGCGGCTTCAGTCCGGATGCCCAGAACGCCATAGAAAATTACGCCTGGCCGGGCAACGTTCGCGAATTGGAGAACAAGCTCAAGGGAGCGGTCATCATGGCTGAAGGCCGCTATGTCACCGCCGCCGATATGGGCCTTGCCACCGACGGTGAACAGCGACCAAACGTCAATCTCCGGGAAATCCGCAAGGAAGCAGAGACGCTGGCGATCCGGAATGCGCTGGCCTATGCGGATGGCAACATCTCAAAAACGGCGCAGCTCCTCGGTGTAACCCGCCCGACGCTGTATGACCTGTTGGAAAAGTACGGCATTCAGTACGACAAGGAGCGCGGCGCCTAATCGATCGGCTTGTCGAGCAGCCGGCGCTCCCAGTGCAGGGCCGTCTTGACGATCAGCTCGAGATCATCGTAGCGGGGATGCCAGCCGAGAACTGCACGAATACGGTCTGCAGCGGCAACCAGGATCGGCGGATCGCCGGCGCGCCTCGGCTCCTCACGTCGGACCAGCGGCGTCCCGTTTACGCGGTCCACGGTATCGATCACTTCACGAACGCTATAGCCGTGGCCGTAACCACAATTCAGGACGGTCGATGAGCCACCCTGTCGCAGGTAGCGGAGGGCATCAAGGTGCGCCGTTGCGAGGTCCTCGACGTGGATGTAATCGCGTACCCCGGTACCATCGGGGGTGCCGTAATCCGTGCCGAAGATCGAGACGTGCGACCGCTTGCCGACAGCAGCCTCGCAGGCCACTTTGGTGAGCAGGGTCGCCTTTAGCGTGGACTGGCCGATACGTCCGCCCGGGTCGGCGCCTGCAACGTTGAAGTAGCGGAGGGCGACATGACTGAAACCGTGTGCGTCGCTCGCGTCCCGCAATATCCACTCACTCATCAGTTTGGAAGTGCCGTAGGGGTTGATGGGTGAGGTCGGAGAGTCTTCCGCGGCCAACCCGCCGGGCGGAATGCCGTACACGGCGGCGGTTGACGAAAAGATAAAATGCCGGACGCGTGCAGCCACCGCGCATTCGATGAGATTCCGGGTCGCGCAAGTGTTGTTTGCGTAGTACTTGAGGGGGTTGGAAACGGATTCCGGAACGATCGTGTGGGCCGCAAAATGCAGGATCGTGCCAATGCCGTATTCGGTGAGGACGCGGTTGACGACCTCCCGATCGCCGGTATCGCCAATGACCAGCACGCCGCTGGTAACAGCCGAGCGAAACCCCGTACTGAGGTTATCCAGCACCACGACGTCTTCGCCCGCTTCGCCCAGTTGACGAACCACGTGGCT
>CAZPNN010000143.1:0-1828 GCA_964587605.1 uncultured Chromatiaceae bacterium | reverse complement strand
CCCCTTGCGCTGCGCGTAATCCTCCACCTGGTCGCGGCCGACGCGCCCCACAGCAAAGTAGCGCGATTCCGGGTGCGCGTAATAGAAGCCGCTGACGGACGCTGCCGGGATCATCACGAAGGACTCGGTGAGCTGCACGCCAATACTCCTGTCGACATCGAGCAACTTCCAGAGCGTTGCCTTTTCCGTGTGATCCGGGCACGCCGGGTAGCCCGGTGCGGGACGAATGCCAAGGTAGCCCTCGTCGATCAACTGCTTGTTGGAGAGCTGCTCGCCGCTCGCGTAGCCCCAATGCACGCGCCGCACCTCGCCATGCAGGTACTCGGCACAAGCTTCGGCCAGCCGATCGGCCAGCACCTTCAGCATGATTGACGAGTAGTCGTCGAGGTCGCGCTCGAAGGCTGTAACGTGCGGCTCGATGCCAAGTCCCGCCGTCACCACGAAGGCGCCGATATAGTCGCGCAGCCCGGTGTCCCGGGGCGCGACGAAATCGGCGAGGCAGGCATTCGGCAGCTGGTCGGCCAGGGGCTTTTGCTGGCGCAGGTGGTGCAGTACCGCGACCGGGCTGCCGCGCTGCTCGTCGGCGTAGACGGCCACATCGTCCTCACCCGCGCGGTTGGCCGGAAAGATGCCGAACACCGCTTTGGCGGTCAGCCACTTATCCGCAACCAGTTTGGCCAGCATCTTCTGCGCATCGCTGTAAAGTTCACGGGCGGCTTCGCCCACGACCTCGTCATCGAGGATCGCGGGAAAGGTGCCGCGGAACTCGTAGGCGTTGAACAAGGGCATCCAGTCGATGTATGGCACGAGCGTGGTGAGCGGAATATCGTCCAGCACCTGCACGCCGGTGAACGCGGGCGCCGCCGGCGGTGTCGCCCAGTCGATTGGAATGCGGTTCGCCCGCGCCTCCGCAATGCTGAGCTGTGGCGTGGCTTCCGACCGCCGTCCGTGCCGCTCGCGGCGAACGCGGGCGTCTTCCTTGACACCGGCCACGTAGGCGGGCCGGTCTGCAGTACTCGCCAGTTTCTGCGCCACGCCGACCGCCCGCGATGCGTCCTTGACGTAGACCACCGGCCCGGGGTACTCGGGGTCGATCTTCACCGAGGTGTGGGCCGGCGACGTTGTCGCGCCGCCAATCAGCAGTGGCAAGTCAAATTCCTGCCGCTTCATCTCCTTCGCGACGTGCACCATTTCCTCGAGCGATGGCGTAATCAGGCCTGACAACCCGATCATGTCGGCGTTCTCGCGGCGCGCTGTTTCCAGAATTCGCTCGCAGGGCACCATCACGCCGAGGTCGATGACCTCGAAGTTGTTGCACTGGAGGACCACGCCCACGATGTTCTTCCCGATGTCGTGGACGTCGCCCTTCACTGTCGCCATCACGATCTTCCCGGCCCTCTTCACGCCACCGGTCTGTCCCGCTTCAATGAACGGAATGAGGTGGGCCACCGCCTTCTTCATCACCCGGGCGGACTTCACCACCTGGGGCAAAAACATCTTGCCCGAGCCAAACAGGTCGCCCACCACGTTCATGCCATCCATCAGCGGGCCCTCGATCACGTCGAGCGGCCTCTTCGCCACGAGGCGGGCCTCCTCGGTGTCGGCCACGATGAACTCATCGATGCCCTTCACCAGCGCGTGCGAGAGCCGCCGACCCGGCGGCAGTTTTCGCCACTCCTGGTCGGCCTGTTTCGCCACGGCGCCACCGGTGCTGCGGTGGCGTTCGGCCAGTTCCAGCAGGCGCTCGGTGGCGTCCGGTCGCCGATTGAGGATCACGTCCTCCACCGCGTCGCGCAATTCCGGATTTATCTCCGCGTAGATGCCGAGC
>CAZPNN010000142.1:0-5099 GCA_964587605.1 uncultured Chromatiaceae bacterium | reverse complement strand
CCCAGTTCACCATCCTTACCCGGAAAGCGGTACTTCCAGGTCCACTGCTGGCCCACCGCCTCGACGATCGCGGCGTCCTTCGGCACGTTGACGAAGTCCGCCCATACGAACAGGCCGGGGGTCAGCATGGCGACCACGCCGACCGTCGTGATGCCGGTCAGCCACCACTCCAGTTTCTTGTTTTCCGGTTCGTACTTGGCCCGTTGCTTCGTCCCCTTGCGGTGGCGGTAGCGAATGATGGCGTAGGCCATGAACAGGTTGACGGCCACAAAGACGATGCCCGTGACCCAGAACGTGAGGTTCACGGTGTCGTCCATCGTGACCCAGTTGGAGGCAATGGGCGTGAACCACCAGGGGCTCAGGAAATGGAAGGCTACCGAACCGACAACCAGCAGGATCAATACGATTGCGATCGCCATCTGCTAGTTCTTCTGTAGCAGTTGCTGGGCTCTGGCTTCCTGCCTGCGAGCGACTCTGGCGCGTTTCCTGACTGAACTGAAGGGGTTAAAATAATTTCTGTCCATCGCCACCAGATCCGCTTCCGGGTGCCTGGCACGCATCATCGCCCTGACAGCCGCTCCCTTGCCCCTGCGGGCATAGATCAGGATCAGGTAGCGTCCGGCGTCGATGTCGTGGTGGAACTTCGCCAGTTTCTTGTTCTCGCTGTCGATACCGGCAAGGCCGCCCTCCCAGGCGCCAAACATGGTGCCCACGAAAACCACGAGGAGGTAAACGACCCCGGGGATGTTCGGGCCCATGGGCTCGAAGTAAATCAGCAGGCCCGCGCCTGCCAGCCCTGCCAGAAAGCCGAGAGCCGCCCCGATGAAGCCATCGCGAACGATGTCGTGGGTTTCGAGGTAGTTGCTGGAGTGGAGGTGCTCGTTCTTGAGGCCGGATTCGTCTTTGGAAACGACGTGGAGATAGAAATCTTCGATGCCAGCCGCATGCAGGTCATCGGAGATCCGATGCGTGCTGTCCAGCGTGGGCGCGAGGTAATAGAGACAATTCATGCAGACCCCCCCGAAAATACGTGGGCTTCGACACAATCTACTCCCTGTCGTCGAAGCCGATCATTCCCTGACTTCGTCGCATTCGCACCGCAATCTGAATCATTAGCCAGAAGGATCAGACACGCGGATGTTGTGTGGCAGTCCGAGTGTCGCACAACCTGGTGGGCCTTGGAAAGTCAGGCCTTGTGGACCCGCTGACTCAGTGTTTCCGTCCCGAAGTCCCGTTCCCGAAAGCCGCCCGCGCTCGCACGCGGCGATCCGCGTCGTATTGAGACATGGCTGCACGTGGTGATGGCGGGCCGTCGGTACAGTCCGTTGCGTGCCCCCTGGGGGGTTATGTCCAGCCGCCCGACGGCGCCGAATACCCAAGCCCGCTTACGACACCCCAACGGATGGTGTGCTTGCCTTCATCGCCTCTGAGGTCTGGTACCTGAGCTGGCGGGCAGGGAGCTTTAATCCCGACGCGCTGATTTTCTCCGTGCTGATGAATACCGCGGAAGTGTTTGGCTTTGGCTGCGCCCTGCTGTCGATTTTCATCGGCCTGCGCTATACCGACACGGACCTTAGCCCTGACGATGTGAACGCGAGCGCCCGCGGCAGTCAGGTCGGCATCAAGGTGGACCTGCAGAGGGAGCGCGAAATCGCGACCGGCTGGCGAGGCAACCTGATCCTGTCCTATACCGGGGAGCAACGCGCGTACTGGACCCGGGCGGCTACGCGGGCGGCTACGGGGGCATCGAACTGGGCTACAGTTTCTAGCCTGCTTCCAGGCCGGGCCTAGCCCCCCGCGAAGCTCTTCGAGGCTTTCTTGGCCCGTTTCTCGGCTTTCTTCTCGGACATGGTCTTGGCCGGTTTCTTCTTGGTCTCGCGCGTGCTGGATCGTTCCTTCGACATCGTGATCTCTCCGTAATGGTTAGGGGCGTACGAAAGAACATTACACCTTT
This sequence comes from uncultured Chromatiaceae bacterium, assembly GCA_964587605.1. Lineage (GTDB taxonomy): Bacteria > Pseudomonadota > Gammaproteobacteria > Steroidobacterales > SHZI01. Next base: position 3,145 of record CAZPNN010000142.1, on the reverse strand, counting down.
CGGCTGGGCTTATGTCGAATGTATCGATTAAGTCCATGCGAGGCATCCTGTGGCTGTCGTTCGGGTATATTTCGAAGCGTTGAGAACGCCATAAAGAGCGGGATTGGAACACCATGCGTTTACACGTCCTGATACTGGCGATAGGCCTGTCGACGAGCCTTGCCACGGCCGGTTCCTTCGTCGCTTTCGAGTCCGGGCAAGTGCGGCCCCTGGCTATGACCGCAGACGGCGCGCGCCTGCTGGCGGTGAACACCCCGGATAACCGGCTCGAGATCTTCGACATCAAATCCGGCGGCCTGCAGCATGTGGCGTCCGTGCCGGTGGGCCTGGAACCGGTGGCTGTTGCCGTCCGACCGAATGGCCAGGCCTGGGTGGTCAACCATTTGTCTGACAGCATCAGCATCGTCGACACCACATCGAACCCGCCCCGCGTGCTGCGGACGCTACTGGTGGGCGATGAGCCCCGCGACATCGTCTTTGCGGGTCCCGGCCGCAACCGGGCCTTCATCACCACCGCGCATCGCGGCCAGAACAGCCCGTGGATCGACCCGGCGAACCCGGGCGAGCTGACGACGCCCGGTACCGGTCGCGCGGATGTCTGGGTGTTTGACGCCAACTCGCTGGGCGAGAGCCTCGGCGGGACGCGACTCACGATCGTGACGCTGTTCGGCGACACGCCCCGTGCGCTCGCCGTGTCGCCGGACGGCAGCCGGGTGTACGCGGCCATCTTTCACTCGGGCAACCGCACGACCACCGTTAGCGAGGGCGCCGTGTGCAATGGGCGGGCCGCCGCGCCCGCCTGCACGGTGGGCGGCTTGCCGGCACCGGGCGGCGTGCCGGCGCCGAACGTCGACCTGAACGGCGCCCTGCAGCCGGAAGTGGGGCTCATCGTGCGTCACAACGGCACGAACTGGGTCGATGAACTGAACCGCGTCTGGGACGGCGTGGTTCGCTTCAACCTGCCGGACAAGGACGTGTTTGCCATCGATGCGAACGCCAGTCGGCCGGTAGAGCTGAGCGCCTTTGCACACGTTGGCACCGTGCTGTTCAGCATGGCGGTGAACCCGGCGTCGGGCCTGCTCTACGTGGCCAACACGGAAGCCCAGAACCAGGTGCGCTTCGAGGGCCCGCGGCCGGCCAGCGGCCCCGGCAGCACCTTCAGTACCGTGCTCGGTCACCAGCACGAAACCCGGATCACGATCATCAACCCGACGAACAGCACGGTAACGCCCCGCCACCTGAACAAGCACATCAACTACAGCGTGTCGCCAGCGCCCGCTGCGGTGCGCGCCAACAGCCTGGCGTTGCCGCGGGAAATCGTCGTGACGGAGGACGGCGCCGAGCTGTACCTGGCGGCATCGGGTTCGGGAAAGATCGCGGTCTTTCAGACCAGCGCCCTGGAGAACAACAGCTTCGTCCCCGATGCGGCCAGCCACATTGCCGTCACCGGTGGTGGCCCCACGGGGCTGGTGCTGGACGAGCCGCGCGGGCAACTGTATGCACTGACCCGCTTCGACAACGGCGTTTCGGTGATCAATCTTGCCACGCGCACGGAACGCAACCACTACCTGTTGCCCAATCCGGAGCCGGCGGCGATCGTCAACGGGCGGGTGTTCATGCAGGACGCGAATCTGACGTCCAGCAACGGCGAGGCGGCCTGCGGCAGCTGTCACGTGGACGGTGATCTGGATTCCCTGGCCTGGGACCTCGGTAACCCGCTCGATGTGGTGCTTGCCAATCCACAGGCCTTCGTCGTCGGGCCGATCAACAATCCCCCCGTGATCTATTCGAACTTTCACCCGTTAAAGGGGCCGATGACCACCCAGACGTTTCGCGGCATGGCCAATCACGGCTCGATGCACTGGCGGGGCGACCGGACCGGCGGCAACGACTCCGGCGGTAGCGCCCTCGACGAGGACGCCGCGTTCAAGAAGTTCAACGTGGCTTTCCCGGGGCTGCTGGGGCGCTCCGCGCCATTGTCCGAGGCCGAGATGCAGGCCTTCACCGATTTTGCCCTGGCACTGACGCCGCCACCTAATCCGATCCGGTCGCTGGATGACGGCTTGACGTCTGACCAATCGGTGGGGCGGGACATCTATTTCGATCGGAATGTCGACGGCCGCGCCTGCGCCGGCTGTCATGTGCTGAGTACGGCCGCCGGCTTCTTTGGTTCTGACGGACGGGCCAGCTTCGAGGGCGAATCGCAGCACTTCAAGATTCCGCACTTGCGCAACATGTACACCAAGGCGGGTATGTTCGGCATGCCGGCCGTGCCGTTCTTTCTGCCTGGCGACAACCTGCACAAGGGCGACCAGATCCGCGGCTTTGGCTACCTGCACGATGGCAGTGCCGACACCCTGTTCCGGTTTTTCCGCGCGCAGGTTTTCACCGGCTTCGCTGCCGACTCGGCTGGCGATACCGAGCGCCGGCAGGTGGAGCAATTCATGTTCGCGATGGACAGCAACCTGAAGCCGGTCGTCGGCCAGCAGATTACGCAGGACAGCAGCAACAGTACCGTCGTCGCGCCCCGGATCGACCTGTTCATCGCGCAGGCCGTCCTGGGGAACTGCGACCTGGTAGTGAAGGGGAATTACCAGGGCCAGCCGCGCGGCTGGGTGCGTCAGCTAAACGGCAATTACCGCAGCGATATCGCGGCCGAAGCTGAAATTGCCGAAGGCGTATTGCGTGCACGTGCCGCGACCCCGGGCCAGGAACTCACCTGGTCGTGCGTCCCGCCCGGCAGTGGCACGCGAATTGGCATCGACCGCGACGAAGACACCGTTCTGGATGGCAACGACAATTGCCCGGCTCGCGGCAACTCTGACCAGGCCGACGGCGACGGGGACCTGGTGGGCAATAGTTGCGACAACTGCACGGCGGTGGCCAACTCGACCCAGGTCGATTCCAACGGTGATGGTTTCGGCAACCGCTGCGATGCTGACCTGAACAACAATGGCGCGACCAACGCCTTTGACACCCCGCTGTACCGCGCGCAGCTCGGACAGCCGAGCGTGGCCCCGGTCTACAACGCCGCCGACTTCAACTGCAACGGTGCTGTAAGTGCCTTTGACACCGCGATCTTCCGCAGCCTGCTCGGCAAGCCACCGGGACCGTCGGCGTTTGTGCCGTAACTACCACCGGCACT
>CAZPNN010000141.1:0-1870 GCA_964587605.1 uncultured Chromatiaceae bacterium | reverse complement strand
GAAGGTCCGGCCAACCTGCTATCCGCGGCAATAACCGCGGCGTCGCTGGAAACGCGCGGCCTCGGGACACTTGCGGTCCTCAACTACGACATCCATGCGGCCCGGTTCGTACAGAAATCCCATACGGCGCTGCCGTCGGCGTTCCTGTCCCCCTTGGTCGGGCCGCTCGGAACGATGATCGAGCGCAAGGCATGCATCTACGTGCGCGTGGCACGGACGCCGTGCCACGCGGCCAAGGATGGGCCGCCGGCGCCGGTGGCGCTGATCAAGATGTCGATGGGCGACGACGGGCGTCTGCTCAAGTCGCTGCCGGACCTCGGCTATGCCGGTGCCGTGATCGAAGGCATGGGTGCCGGGCACGTGCTGGCGGAAGTGGCGCCCATCCTGGGCGAGCTGGCCGCGAAGATGCCGGTCGTGCTCGCGTCGCGGGCGATGACGGGCCCCGTGTTCACGAAGACCTACGGCTATCCCGGCGCGGAGATCGACCTGCTCAAGCGCGGACTCATCCCGGCCGGATACCTCTCCGGGCTGAAGGCGCGGCTGCTGCTGAGCCTGGTCATGCGCGATCGCAAGGGCGCGGGCAAGGTGGCCGAGGCGTTCGCGCCGTATCAGTGATCCTTCGGCGCGGAGCCATGCCGACGCTTGTCGTCGCGGCGGAAGTACTTGCCGGCGCGGCCCAGTTGCAGCTGCCACCAGCCGTAGCGTTCCGTCAGCCAGCGGTACATCGACGCGCCGAGCAGCGTGCCGAGCGCAATCGACACCACCGAGAAAATCACCAGGACCAGTTCGTCCACGCCGCTCTCGCGGTCCCCGAACATGCGCGTGACGCTGAGCAGGCCCAGCGATCCGGGAACCAGCATCCAGAAGCTCGGCAGGAAGGTCACGGCGGCCGGAGGGCCCTTGAAGCGTAGCTGTATCAGGTAGGCGAGCGGCGTCGCCACCAGGGCGCCGAAGAAGCCGCTGGCGTGGACGTCGATCACGGTCGCCGCCGCCCGCTGCGCGGCAAACGCCGAAAGCACCACCAGCAACAGCCAGCCCACCGCGTTGCGCGGCGCAGAGAAATGAATGGCCACGCCGAGCGAGAACACTACGACACCCACCCACGGCACCCAGGGCTGCTCGACCACGTCTCGTGGCACGCCCGACAGATCTGCGGGAACAAGGCCGACCAGCATCGCCCCCGCCGCAAGCCCGATCGCAAGCAGGACGAGTTGGACCAGCCCTCCGACCAGGCGACTGGAGCCGCTCACGAGGTCGCCGTAGGCGAGTTCAACCATGCCGTAGGTGAGCATCGCGCCCGGCAGGAAGGTGACCAATGGCGGCACCAGCAGATATCCGGGATTCAGCGGCAGCCCGTAACGAATGCCGAAGAAGACCAGCCCGGATACCAGCGTCGCGGCGATGACCGGCGTCGGGACACTGAGCACCGCCTGGTCGCTCTTGAACGTCTTGATCCCGCCGACCAGCGCGCCCAGCAGGAATGCGGCGGCCAGGTTTGCGGGCGATACCGTCAACAGGAGCGCAAGTCCCAGCGACAGCACCGCGTTGCCGACCACGATCCCCGTGCGCCCGAAGCGGCCCGAGCGACGCAGGATGCCGGACAGGCGCTCCAGGCCTTCGCCGGGGCGAATCTCCGCCCGCAGGGCTGCGGCGCCCAGCGCGAAGACGTCCGCGATCTGGTCGAGGCGTAGCGTCTGGGTCGCGCCCTCCGACAGCGTGACGCGCTCGGTGGCGCCGTCGTGGACGGAGATGAAAATCGCGGTTGGAAACGCCACGACGCGCGCACGCCGCATGCCGTACGCCGTCGCGATCCGGCGCAGGGTCAGCTCGACCTGCGGCGTCTGTTCACCAGATGCAAGATAAGCCTGCC
>CAZPNN010000140.1:0-1883 GCA_964587605.1 uncultured Chromatiaceae bacterium | reverse complement strand
GAGGCGCGTGTAGCTCAGGCGGTTCTGGGCCAGGTCCAGGCTGGCCTGCACCGCCTCGACCTGGGACTCGGCCGTCTGCAGGAGGGCCACGGCCTGGTCGAAGGCGGAGCGGGACACCGCGTTTTCGGCGACCAGGTCGCGCATGCGCACGTGGTTGTTGCGCGCCTCCACCAGCTGGGCCTGGGCCGCGGCCAGCTGCGCCCGGGCCGCCTGCAGGCCGCTGTCTTCATTCTGGGGGTCCAGCCGCGCCAGCAGCTGGCCGGGGCGGACGGTATCGCCAACATCGACCGTTCGCTCGATCAACCGCCCGTCGATGCGGAACGACTGGTTGATTTCGGTCTGGGCCTGCACCGTGCCGGTCAGGACAACCGTATCGCCGATCTCGCGGGTCTCAATGGTTGTGACGCGGACCGGACGCACCTCCGCCGCCGGGCCTTCGTCAGCGCTCCGGCAGCCAGACAGCAGCGTCAGGGCAGCCAGTGCCAGGAGCGCGTTTGTTGCGGGCAGATAACCCATCTGCCTGGCGGCGGAGTGGACGGACATGGAGCAGCTCCCTGGTCGACGGTTCGGATGGTTGCAGAGCGACCCTGAGGTGGCTAGTTGAGCATCGTTTCATAGGAGCTGGGGGGTGGGCAAGTAGAAGTTCCCTCTCCTCCAGTCTCGGCCATCCGTGGCGATGGGGTGCTACCATGCGCGGCGTCAATCCCCCAACCCACGGAGAGTCGTAATGCAACTTGCCCTGACCAAGCGTGTCGAGGAGCTCGTCGAGTGCGGCTGGTATCCGGAGACGACCACCGAGACCACGGCGTCTCTCGTCGGAAGACGCCCCTTCAGCTGGTGGCTGTTCCTGCTGGTGATCATCGTATTGCCGGTTTTTGGGGGCATTGTTTATCTGATCTTCTGGTTTCTCACGTCACGCGCGACGGTCTTCCTCCATCAGGAGGGCGATGGCGTCGTCGAAGCGGGCGATCTCTGGCTGGTGCGGAGCCAGGAGGCCCGCCGGGACGCCTTCGTCGCCGAGCAGCGCGCAGTCAAGGAGCGCGGGTTCCTCTCGGTCATGTGGCCCAAGCTACTGGCGTTCCTCGTCCTGATGATTGCCTGGGTCTTCTTCTTGCGCTGGTACTTCTAGCGCCTGTTTTTTCGGCAGGCCCTGCCACGCATTCTCGGTGCTTCGCCGGGCACATCGGCAGACTTAGCGGCCTATGACCTTGCGCATCTGGATCGTCATCATCATCAGCGTCCTGGCGGTGGTTGCCGCATGGCTGATTCCCGCCATGCCGCAACCGCTTGCCTACCACGACTTCGCCGATCATCGCGAGATGTTCGGTGTTGAAAACTTCCTGGATGTAGCATCGAATGTAGCGTTTTTTCTCGCCGGCATTGTCGGCTTGGTGGTGACGTTGGGCCAGCGTGCACGATTTCAGTTCAGTATTGAGCGGTGGCCTTACGTCATCTTCTTCGTGGGGGTACTGTTTACGGCAGCGGGATCTGCTTACTACCATCTGGCCCCGGACAATGAGACGCTGTTCTGGGACCGGCTGCCCATGACCGTCGCCTTCATGGCGCTGGTGTCCAGCCAGATCGTCGATCGAATCAATGTCCGCGCGGGACTCGCCTTCTTACTCCCGATGCTGCTGCTGGGAGCAGCATCGGTGGTTTACTGGCGGGTAACGGAACGCGCCGGCGCGGGCAATGTCATGCCCTACGGAATCCTGCAGGGGTACTCGATGGCCATCCTGCTATTGATGGCGGCGCTGACACCTTCCCGCTACAGTCTCGGCCACTATCTCTACTGGGTTTTCGGGTGGTACTTGCTGAGCAAGTTTCTCGAAACCTTCGACGCTCAACTGATGGGCCTCGGTCACATGGTCAGCGGCCACACC
>CAZPNN010000139.1:0-2118 GCA_964587605.1 uncultured Chromatiaceae bacterium | reverse complement strand
TCATGTCTCCCCGGCGGCGTTTCACGAAACCCCGTCCAAGCAACCCGCCCGCCGCCGTGCCAAGCAGCCAGATGCTGGCCGGCAACGGCACCTCCGGGACGCCCTCCAGGGCGGAAAAATACACCGTGGTGTCGAGGACTGCGTCGGTGGTGTCGGCCACGATAAAGCGAAGCGTATTACCGGTGGGATTCACCAGGCCGCCGAAAGTCAACACCGGGTTGCCGCCCGGTGCAAGGATGCCGTCAAGTTCGGTGCCGGGAATCTCGGTGCCGGGAATCGGTTCGCCGAACTCGTCGAGTGTCGGCTTCGTGTCGGGATGCTGGATATTGACCGGGAAACCGCCAACACTCGCAATGTTGATGCCATTCAGGAACATGCCGAAGCCGTCGATGAACGGCGACTCGCGATACTCCTCCCATTCCTCCGAACCGAATACGACGTTGAATCGCACCGAATCAAACCCCGGCTGCATGTCGAAGTTGATGATGAGTTCCGTGACATCGAAATGGTCGCAGGTGGGCTGGCACCTCAGATCGGAATTAGCCGTAATCGGGTCGAGCAGCAGCTCCTGGGCATCAGTCGCCGGCGCGCCGTCAAAGCCATATGCCCAGGTGTTGTCGTCGACAAGATCCGAACCGTCCGAGTAGCCATAGATAGTTTCGCCAGGCACATCGAAGCCAACCACGGTACCCGTAGTCAACACGACACCGGGACCGATGCCGTAGGTCCCGCTGCCATTGCTGTACGCGCCAGACGAAGTTGCCGTCACGGTGCCAGTCCCGCCGTAATCGGCGAGGTCTATCACTTCATTCTGACCGTTCAGCGTGGCACTGGTGACGACGACGCCTGTGTTCGCCGCCGAAAGCAGTAAATTGGCCAGCGCGCTTGCGTCAGTACTTGCAGTGATCGTGATGGCGGAGGCGCCACTTGAAAGGAAACCCAGAGCAACGGGAACGACCACGCGGACCAGAAATTTCACGACCAACTCCCCGGGTAGACCCCAGTTGTTTGACACCAGAATCTACGCCTTTTCTGAAAAAGGAATACGAGGATTTTTGACTGTCGATTCCTTTTCCAAATCTGGCGCCCATGGAAAAGGGTGGAAAAGTGGAAAAGGGGACATGCCTCATTTCCTGGCGTGCGCCGGGAAATGAGGCATGTCCCCTTTAGGCTAGAATCCGACCTCCCCTTCTCTGGAAAATAACGCCATGCGCAAAGCCAGTGCCCGCCACATCCTGGTCGCCGACAAAGCCACCTGCGACGACCTCAAGACCCGCATCGAGGGCGGCGAGGATTTCGCAAAGATCGCCAAAGAGCATTCCGAGTGCCCGTCCGGCCAGCAGGGCGGCGATCTCGGCGAGTTCAGCCCGGGCATGATGGTCAAGGAATTCGATACCGTCGTGTTCAGCGCGGACATGGGCGCCGTGCACGGCCCCGTGCGAACCCAGTTCGGCTACCACCTGATCGAGATCACGAAGCGCTCCGCGTGACGGCAGATCGTCGCTTTGTCCTCGGCGTCGATCTGGACGGCGTGGTTGCCGATTTTGCCGGCGGCCTGAAGCCCATCGCGGCCGAGTGGCTGGGTGTTGCTGACAACACACTGACGGACGAAATCAGTTACGGCTTCGGCGAGTGGGGGCTTGACGCCGCCGGTGGTTACGACGCCCTGCACCGTTTCGCCGTCAAGGAGCGCGAGCTGTTCGCCCGGCTACCGCCCATCAAGGGCGCGCCAGCCGCACTGCGCCGGCTCGACACCATTCCGGAAGTCCGCATCCGGATCATCACCCACCGCCTCTACATCCACTGGTTTCACAAGGAAGCGATCCGCCAGACCACCGACTGGCTGGAACGCCACGGCATTCCCTACTGGGATCTGTGCTTCATGCGCGACAAGGCCGCTGTGGGCGCCGACCTGTACCTGGAAGACAGCCCGGAGAATATCCGCGCGCTGCGCGCCAGCGGCCACGAGACGATTGTCGTCCGCAACTCAACGAACCGGGATCTGCCGGCGCCGGGAGCGGAGTCGTGGGAGGAAATCGAGTTACTGATACGCGAACGCGTCGCGAAGTGGCGAACCGCTTCTTCGTAGGAGCGCCTTCAGGCGCGACATCGATCGGT
>CAZPNN010000138.1:0-4501 GCA_964587605.1 uncultured Chromatiaceae bacterium | reverse complement strand
GAGGTCCTGGTTGGTCGCGGCCACGAGGCGCACGTCCACCTTCCGCGGGCGCGTGGCGCCAAGGCGCTGCACCTCGCCGTCCTGCAGCACGCGCAGCAGCTTCGACTGCAGCTCCACCGCGAGGTCGCCGATCTCGTCTAGGAAGAGCGTCCCGCCGTCGGCCAGCTCGAAGCGGCCGGCGTGCGCCGCGATCGCCCCCGTGAAGGCGCCCTTCTCGTGGCCGAGCAGCTCGGTCTCGATCAGCGACGCGGGCAGGGCGGCGCAGTTGACCTTGATGAAGGCCCTGGCCTTTCGGGGGCTGCGCTCGTGGATCGCCTGGGCCAGGAGCTCCTTGCCGGTCCCGGTCTCGCCGAGGAGCAGGACGGAGCTCGACGTGGGCGCCACCTGTGAGACCCGCTCCAGGACGCGGCCGAGCGCCGGGCTCCGGCCCACGACGTCGGTGAAGGCGCCGCCGCGGATCTCCTCGCGCAGGTAGACGTTCTCCTCCTGGAGCTGGTCCTTGAGGGTCCGGATCTCGTCGAGCTGGAGCTGGAGCTGCTCCTCGGTGCGCTTGCGGTGCACCGCGTTCGCGATGATCTGGCCCACGAGGCGGACGTGGTCGATGGATTCCTCGTCCCAGGTGCGATAGCCGCGGAAGATCGCGGAAGAGAGAATGCAGACGTAGCGGCCCCCCAACGCCACGGGCACGGTGAGAAGGGACTTCATGCCGCTCGCGCGGACGTACGCGCGCTCGGCCTCCGTGCCCGGAGGCAGGTCGTCCGGCAAGTGAGACATCGCGACCACGTTTCCGGCCGCCAGTTGGGCGCTGTACCAGGGCATCGCGGCAGTGGTCGCCGGCGTCACGGGCTCGACACCTTCGCGTGCCCAGGTGTGGGTCTGGAAGAGGCGCCCGTCCGGGTTGATCAGCGAGAACGTGATGCGATCGGTGCCCAGCAACTCGACGAGGAGCCGGAGCGCGCGCTCGATCTCCCCGTCGACCTCCTCCACGGGCAGGCCCGTGAAACGGGTCGACAGGTCCGACTCCAGACGACCGAAGGCTGTCCGCATGCCGAGTTGGCCACTATAACTCAGCCCGCCGTCGTCTCACGAACTGTCGTGAGCCGTGACGATCGGACGGGAGCGGCTCGCCGATTCGGCGGGGGGAGTGCAGGAGCTTTCTGTAATCAGGTCAATGGCTTACGACCTAGCCTTGGGGGGCGGTCTCCTGGTCCCTCTCTTGCTCTTGTCCCGGACAGGGAATCTCCAGACTGAAGCAAGGGTGTCAGCGGGCCAACCAAGCCCGCACGCAATCACGGACAAAGGAGAGGCGCCATGAAGCGCTCTACGATATCGCTGTTAGCCGCGCTCGCCTTGATGACGCCCGCGCACCAGGTTGCCTTCGCGCGATCCTCAGGCGCCGGGTCACCCGGGGTCGAGATGGACAGGACGGTGCTGCCGATCCTGCAGCCGACGCCGGCGCTGTACACCGAGCTCGATGCGCGCAAGGCCAAACCGCCGGCGCGATTCGAGATCAAGGCGCCCGCCGGTGCGCCCAACGTGTTGATCGTGCTGATCGATGACATGGGCTTCGGCCAGTCCAGCGCTTTCGGTGGCCCGATCCAGATGCCCACCGTAGACCGCCTCGCCGCCAACGGCCTGCGCTTCAACCAGTTCCACACCACCGCCCTGTGCTCACCCACGCGCACCGCACTCCTCAGCGGGCGCAACCACCACATGAACAACATGGGCGGCATCACGGAGATCGCCACCGCCTTCCCGGGCAACACCGGCAAGAAGCCGGAGAGTGTGGCGCCGCTGGCCGAGACGCTGCGCTTGAACGGCTACAGCACCGCGCAATTCGGCAAGAACCACGAAACGGCCGCTTGGGAGATCAGCGTCTCGGGGCCGACCAGTGGCTGGCCCACGCGCTCGGGCTTCGACAAGTTCTACGGCTTCATGGGCGGCGAGACCAACCAATGGGCGCCGCTGGTCTACGACGGCACGACACCGGTCGAGCTGCCGCACGACCCGAACTACCATTTCATGACCGACATGACGAACCAGGCCGTCAAGTGGGTGCAGGCGCAGAAGTCGCTGACGCCCGATCGCCCGTTCTTCATGTACTTCGCGCCCGGCGCCACCCACGCGCCGCACCAGGTACCGAAGGCATGGGTCGAGAAGTACAAGGGCAAGTTCGACCAGGGCTGGGACACGCTGCGCGAAGAAACACTGGCGCGGCAGATTGCTCTGGGCGTGGTACCCAAGGGCACGCAGCTCGCGCGCAAGCCTTCGTTCATCAAGGACTGGGCCGCGCTGTCGGCAGACGAAAAGCGCTTGTTCGCGCGGCAGATGGAAGTCTTTGCCGGCTTCGGCGAATATGCCGACACCGAGATCGGGCGTGTGGTCGATGCGCTGCGCGACATGGGCCAGCTCGACAACACACTGATCCTGTACATCATCGGCGACAACGGCGCCAGTGCCGAAGGCGGGGCCACGGGGTTGCTGAACGAAAACGCCTACTTCAACCGCATCGAAGAGTCGATCGCCGACCAGTTGAAGCGCATCGACGACCTGGGCGGCCCGCTGGCCTACAACCACTACGCCGCCGGCTGGGCGGTGGCGGGCGACACGCCATTCACCTGGACCAAGCAGGTGGCGTCGAGCTACGGCGGTACACGCAACCCGATGGTGTTGCACTGGCCGGCGCGCATCAAGGCGCAGGGCGAGGTGCGGCCCCAGTGGCACCATGTGATCGACGTCGCGCCCACCGTGCTGGAGGCCGCAGGGCTGCCCGAGCCGACGATGGTCAACGGAGCGAAGCAGGCGCCGATCCAGGGCGTGAGCCTGCTGTACGCTTTGAGGGATCCGAAGGCCAAGAGCCGGCATACGACGCAGTACTTCGAGATCGCCGGCAACCGCGCGATCTACCACGACGGCTGGCTTGCCGGAACAGTGCACCGGGCGGCGTGGGAGGCGACGCCGCGACGCTCTTTGCAAGACGACATCTGGGAGCTGTACGACACACGCGGCGACTTCAGCCTGGTCAACGACCTCGCGGCCCAGCAGCCGGAAAAGCTCGCGCAGATGAAAGCGCTCTTCATGAGCGAGGCATCGATCAACCATGCGCTGCCGCTCGACGACCGCTCGACCGAACGCCTGAACCCGGCCATCGCGGGCCGGCCCGACCTGATGAGCGGGCGCACCAGCCTGAGCGTGTACGACGGGATGCTGGGCATGTCCGAGAACGTGTTCATCAACGTCAAGAACCGTTCGCACACGGTCACCGCCGAGGTGCAGGTGCCGGAGCAAGGCGCGGAAGGAGTGATCCTGGCGCAGGCCGGCCGCTTCGGCGGCTGGTCGCTGTACGTCAAGGACGGCAAGCCGACTTACACCTACAACTACCTGGACCAGAAGCGCACCTCCATAACCTCGGCCGAGAAGCTCGCGCCGGGCAAGGCGACCGTGGTCTTCGACTTCGCCTACGAGGGCGGCACGACGCCGGGCAAGGGCGGCACCGGCACGATTTCCGTCAATGGCAGGAAGGTGGGTGAAGGCCGCATCGACAGCACCAACTGCTGCATGTTCTCGCTCGACGAAGGCACCGACGTGGGGCGCGACGACGGCACGCCCGTGACCGAGGACTACAAGGTACCGTTTGCCTTTACCGGGGCGATCCAGAAGGTCGAGGTCAAGCTACGCTAGCCGCCTGCTCGATGAAGAACATTCACGAGGTCCGCGCTTCGATCGTGCCGGACATACAAGAAGCTGGAGTGAGAATGAAACGCAGGAACGGCCTCCTTGCCATGGCACTCACTGGCGCGGTGGCGATCATCCCCTCGACCGCCGCGCAAGCCGCAGACAAGCCGAACATCGTCTTCGTCCTGATGGACAACCTCGGCTACGGCGAGGTGCTTCTACGGCCCCACCGAGCGACTCTTCGACAAGAGCTGGACCCTGCCGGACTTTGAGAAGGTGAAGTGAATCCATGAAAGCCGTCTTGGGCGGCGTTTTGGCCGCCAGCCTGTGCGTTTCACCCGCGTTCGCTCAGTCGTCCGGTGCCTGGAACGGCCTGCCCGACCGCTTCCAGATCGACACCGGCTACTTCCGCCTGAGCGCCGACACGAAGCTGCGCTACAACGGTACGGAGGATATCGACTTCGAGAAGGACCTCGGAGTCGCCCAGGACGCCAACACGTTCTGGGTGGATGGGACCTGGCGCGTCGGGCGGCGCCACCAGCTCAAGCTCGGCTACACCGGCCTCAGCCGCGAGCGGGACGGTCTCGAGCTCCAACGCGACATCACCTGGGGCGGCGAGACCTACCAGGCGGGGCTCACGACGTCGACCTCCACGGACGCGGACATCCTGGGCGGATACTATCGCTTCGCCCTCGTGCGCAACGAGCGCTTCGAGATCGGTCCGGCCGTCGGCATCGGCTACCTCTGGCTGAGCGCGAGGGTGCAAGCGACGGGGACGGTGGGCGGCCAGAGCCGCACGCTCGACGAGAGCGCCTCCAAAGGCAGC
>CAZPNN010000137.1:0-12634 GCA_964587605.1 uncultured Chromatiaceae bacterium | reverse complement strand
GTCAAAGGTGTAGATCAGCTGGCTGCCACCGGAGGCGAGTTCGAGCGCGTAGCCGTTAAGCCCCTCCGGCACGGCCGCAAGCGGGGCGGGCAGCTCCAGCGTGAGCTGCTTTTTGCCGAGCTTGCGCATCAAAGTGGCTTTTTCCTCCACGACGACGAGCTCACCCTTGTTGATGATTCCGACCCGGTCGGCCATCTGCTCGGCTTCCTCGATGTAATGGGTGGTGAGGATGATGGTGACGCCGCTTTCGCGCAAGTGGCGCACCATCTCCCACATGTCGCGGCGCAGCTCGACATCGACGCCGGCGCTAGGCTCATCCAGGAACAAGATTTTCGGCTCGTGGCTGAGCGCCTTGGCGATCATTACCCGGCGCTTCATGCCGCCCGACAGCGTCATGATCTTGTCGTTGCGCTTGTCCCACAGCGAAAGCTCGCGCAGTACTTTTTCCAGATGCGCCGGATCGGGCGGGAAGCCGAACAGGCCGCGACTGAATTGCATGGTGTCGATGACGCGCTCGAACGCATCGGTGTGCAGCTCCTGGGGCACCAGGCCGATCTTGCGCCGCGCGGCTTTGTAATCGGTGATGATGTCGTGACCATCCGCGATAATCGTCCCGCTTGAGGGTTTGACGATCCCGCAAATGATCGAAATCAGCGTCGTTTTGCCCGCGCCATTGGGGCCAAGCAGCGCGAAAATCTCGCCGCGCTTGATCTCAAGATTGATCGGCTTCAAAGCTTGCAGGCCCGAGGCATAGGTCTTCGACACATCGCGGATGGAAATGATGGGCGGCAAAGGGGAACTCGGTGAATTGTCGTCGGGAGCGCCGCACATAGGCGCAAGGCGCGCGGATGGCTAGGGGGGCCAGCTTTGGCGTAGCCGCGGCGGCGTAATATGCTCATCCCCATGAGCGACACCGGCCGCGCGCGCGATCTCCACACCAAGGCCCCGCGCTACGGCGCGGCTGGCGTGCCCGAATTGTGGGTGGTGGAGCTGAACGAGCGCGTGACGTATGTGTTCCGCGGGCCGGGGAGCGAAGCCTGGGCAAACCCCGCGCGGGTGGACTTCGATTTCGCCGATGCGCGTGGCGGGCACGCACGATTTTGACTCCAAGCGAGGCAGTAAAGGCTGAATAGCGTTGCTACACGCGATTCACCATCAGGCGCCGTCATCCTGTGCCCGTGATTCTCCTGGCGCGACTGGCAGTTGATCTTAAGGCGCAGCGGCAAGGCGTCGGTGCTGCCCTGCTCAAGGACGCATTGATCCGCACGGCCACAGCCGCCAGCACTGTTGGCGCCCGGGCTCTGCTGGTTCATGCCCAGGACAGTGACGCGAAGACCTTTTACGAGAACTTCGGTTTCGAATCGAGCCCAAGCGATCCTTATCATCTGCTGCTCATCATGAAGGACTTGCAACGGCGGCTCGCGAAGTAGCCTGCCTCGTGGCCTGGCGGCTGCCATTGGCCCAAAAGAATTCTCAGGCGGATTCCTTCTGAGGCTGGCCGGGTACACTATCCGGATGCAACGGAAGACTCCTCAACCTTACTCGTCCGGCGCGGCAAGGCTGTTGTACTGCTCGTGCGTGCTGGCATTGCTGGCCGGTCCCCTGCACGCGCAGGTCGAGAAAGCCGCGACACCACCGCCAGCCGCACCCGCTCCGCCCGCCTCACCCGCGACAACCGCCGAACTGGTTCAGCGGCTGGATTCGGTCAGTAACCTGCTGCTGACCATCAATGATTACCTGCGCAAGCCGGCGCCAGACCTGGCGGGCATCACGATCGCACTGCCGGACAAGTCCCGGCAGGCAGGTGCCGTGATCGGTGGGGCCGAAGCAGTCGACCCGCTGCAGGCCGATCTCGTGGAGCTTGCCGCGACTGTCGAGAAGCTGCGCAATCTCGACCGCATCTTTGCCAAGTGGCGAGATCGCCTGCAGGAGGAGATCGCGCTGCTGGACCCGTGGAGAGTCCAGTTGCGGTCAGACGTGGCCTTCCTGCGCGACGCCGCCGAGCCCGTGCAGCCAGACACAGGCCTTGCGGATGCGGATGACGTGCCGGAAGCGTTGCGCTCCCGGCTGCTCCAGGTAGCCGCCGACATCGAGACCACCCGCGCGCCGCTTCGCCGACGCGTCGATGTGGTAGTCGCTGCTGACTTGCGAGTGAGTGGTCTGCAAACAGCGCTTCGCGAACTCGAAGCGCAGCTCGATGCGGCGCGCCTCAGTCGCGAGACGCAAACACTGGTGTTAAACGCGCCGCCAGTCTGGCAGCTGCCGGCAAGCCTGCGGTCACCATTTGGCCTCGCAAAACAGCGCCTTGCCACGATCAAGCACGGCGTCACTGACTACTTCGACACACGGTTGCCCGAGCTCACGGCGTTTGGTCTCGTGCTGGTCGTGCTGCTGGTGGCGGTTTCGCGGTTGCGCCGCTCCGTGCTTGCCAGGGGTGAGACTGACGCCGACCAGTTGCTCACCCGCCATCCCTTCGCCGTGACTCTGTTGGTCTGGATGCTGGTCGGGCCCATGCTCCTGCTGCCTGAACTGCCGATCGGTGTCGCGTCATTGCGCGGGCTGACCGCTGCACTGCTGTTGTGGCGAATACTGCCAGTCCTCGTTACGCCCCGCGAGTTGCCGCTGCTTAACGGATTGCTGCTGGTCGCGGTTGCGTTCCTCCTGCAAGCCGTCGTGCTGGGCGACGCCTGGTACGGGCGCCTGGTCACGGTGGTGCTGGGGGTCGTTGCTTTTCTGGTGTTTCGGGCGCTTGCCCGCGGTGCCACCGATGAACCGGGCGAACGTTCGCTGTTTCAGCGTGGCATTCGCGGGCTCGCCGTGGTGGCCCCGGTGGCTGTTGCAGTAGGGCTGATCGCGGAAATTGTTGGTGCCCGTACCCTGGGGCAACAGGCAATCGGCGGCGCTGTCTACCTCTCACTGATGCTTTGTTCGCTGCTCGCAATAGACGCCATCCTGCGCTCAATCGTCGATGCGTGGGTCGGCGGGCCGGGCGCCCGCCGGTTCCGCAGTGTGCGGCACTGGCCGGACGTCGTGCGCACGCGGACACGGTGGGCAATCCGGCTCCTGCTCATCATCGCATTCGGCAAATTCCTGCCCACGATCGTGCCGATGCTCGAGCCCGTTTGGCGGGGTATTCAAAGCGTGCTGACCACGACCGTGACGCTTGGCAGTGCAAAGCTTGCGCTGGGCAATGTGCTGTGGTTCTTCATTGCCATAGCAATCGCGCTGCTGCTTGCTCGCCTGGTGCGCTTTATCCTCGATGAAGATGTGCTGCCGCGCCTGCCACTGGCCATGGGGGCGGCATCGGCGGCGTCACGCCTGATCTACTACGCCCTGGTCGTGGCCGGCATACTTTTCGCGCTGGCAGCGTCCGGCGTTGAGTTGTCCAAAATCACGCTGGTCATCAGCGCACTGGGCGTCGGCATCGGCTTCGGGTTGCAAAACATCGTGAACAATTTCGTGTCCGGCCTGATCCTGGCCTTTGAGCGCCCGGTTCGCGAGGGGGACCAGATCACGCTCGGAACCACTGTGGGCAGGGTGAGCCAGATTGGCCTGCGCGCGACGCGAATTCGTACGGTTGAGGGAGCGGAAGTGATCGTGCCCAATGCCAACCTGATTGCCAATGAGGTCACGAACTGGACGTTGTCGGACCGCACGCGGCGCATCGATATTGCCGTTGGCGTGAACCACGACAGTGATCCGGTTGAGGTGCAGGCCGTGCTTCTCGAGGCGGTCAGGGGCCAGCCACACGTTGAGTCCTTGCCGGAGCCGACGACCGTATTCCGGGGCTTTGGACCCGGTTCGCTGGACTTCAGGCTGCTGATCTGGACCACTGACTTCGACCATCGCGTTGACGTCGAGACCGAGGCGCGCACCCGGGTGCTGGCGGCGCTGCGCAGGGCGGGCATCACCATCCCGTTCCCGCAGCTGGACGTGCGGGTCAAGGATGGCGTGACACTCGTTAGCGACCGCCCGCCCGCCGCCGGGAACTGACCGCTCGTCGACCCGGCGGTACCGGCAGCCACACACAGTGCCGGAAGTGCGACCTGCATCACGTTGTGCTGTGCCCGCCGGGGTTACGGTTCGACCATTACCATCCCAGGCCGGAGCGGACCGTGAGCTGGCGCAAACTCTTCAGGAAAGACGACGGGGACGAACCGGCTCGCGCGCAGGCGCCAGCCCAGGCCATAAACCCGTCCAAAGACCAGGCCAAGCCGCCGGCCCAATCCAAACAGCCGGTCAAGCCCAAGGGCGAGCCGGGTACCAGTTACGGGGCCAATCCCTACGACACCTACACCTGGGAACTTCAGACCGATAATGATGGCGAGCGCCAGTTGAAGCGCGCGCACGTCGTGGATCGGCCGAAGGACAAGGACGGCGAGACCTTCAATCCCTACGACACCGGCAAGTTCTCCGGCGGCTGGTAGCAACGCGCTGGATTACAGGCGCAGCCCGCCGTCGATCTCGAAGCAACGTCCGGAGACGTAGTCGTTCTGCAGGATGAACTCAACGGTCCGGGCGATCTCGTCCGGTTCACCCATTCGCTTCAGCGGAATCCCTGACGTCAGCTTGTCGCGGGCTTCCGGCTTCATGCCGGCGGCCATCTCGGTGTTGATGAAACCCGGCGCGATCGAAGCCGCCCGGATGCCATAGCGCGCGAGCTCCTTTGCCCAGGTCACGGCCATCGCGGCGACGCCAGCCTTGGCGGCAGCGTAGTTCGTCTGTCCCGCGTTGCCCGCCCGGGAAATGCTGGAGATGTTGATAATGACGCCGGGATTGCCGCCCACGAGCATGCGCTCGGCCGCTTCACGGCCGCAAAGAAACACGCCAGTCAGGTTCACGTCCATGACGGCTTGCCACTGCTCGAGACTCATCTTCGCGGCGACCTGGCCGTCCTTGAACTTCACCAGGAGCGCGTCCCGGGTGATGCCGGCGTTGTTGACCAGCGCGTGCACAGCACCGCAGTCGGCAACGATCCGGTCGAAGAGGGCGATGACGTCTGCTTCCTTGGCTACGTTGGCGCCGTAGCATCGCACCTCGGCGCCGAGTTTCTGGCAGGCGGCGGCGCAGGTCGCGAGATCGTCGGCCTTCAGGTCTACGAGAGCCAGTTTTGGACGGTGGGGGGCCAGGCGTTCCGCCATCGCGGCGCCGAGGCCGCGGGCCGCACCCGTGATTACGATAGTCTTGTCCTTGAGGTCCATCACTCGCTCCGCGTTGGCAATACCGGGAAGGCGGCCATCCTACCCAGTTTTTTATGCACTGCAAGATAGTTCAAGAACGGACGGTCTGAATGAAAATGATCAAGGGCTACGCCCCGGGACGCTGGGGACAGGTGCATTTTGCACAGTGCGGTGATGGCGTTCCGCTGTTGCTCGCGCACCAGTCACCAACCGATAGGGTCCAGTTCGCCCGGGTGATGGAACCCCTCGCGCGACTGGGTATTCGCCCTATCGCCATCGACCTGCCTGGTTTCGGGGGCTCCGACGCGCCCGACGCGCCGCCGACCATCGCTGATTACGCGCACATCGTGCCTGCCGTGCTGGACCAGTTGGGCTTGACGACCGCGAGCGTCCTTGGGCACCACACTGGCGCCGTGGTGGTCACCGAGGCGGCGCTGCAGTTTCCGGCCAGGGTGGACAAGGTAATACTGAATGGCCCCTTGCCGATGAGCGACGAAGAACGGGGCCAGTGGCGGGCGCTGCTCGCCCGGGAGAAGGAGTGGAATCTGCGCTGGGATGGCAGCCATATTAAGGAGTTGTGGGACTTCCGCTTTAATGCCCAGAAGCAGTGGACGGACCTGGAGGGCTTTCATGCCAACTTCGTCCACGGTCTTTTGGCGGGCCGGACCGTCTGGTATGCCCACGATGCCGTGATGGCCTACCGCCACGAGGAGGCAGTTGACCGGCTGACCCAGCCTTGCCTGATCCTCGCCAATACCGGCGACGCGATCTATTACCTGTCGCAGCGGGCGCGGGAACGGTGGCCGCATTTCGCCTATGCCGAGCTTCCGGGCGGCACCATCGACATTATTGACGAGCAGCCGGAGGCCTGGGCGCAGGCCGTCGCTGCGTTTGTCCGGCCCGGTCGCTGACCTCAAGTCTGTCGGTCCTTTTACCGTGCGGGAGCTGCAATCTGACGGTTCTGTAATGCGGACGCTCACGGCCTCACCCTATGATGTCCGCATGCAACAAAGGCGGCACGATGAATAGCCCTGACACTTCTGTACCGGGGGCGCCTGACTCAACGGTGCGCAACCTGCTCTTCGTGGTCGGCCTCGTGGCGGTTATCGCCGTTGCCGGCGCGGTGCTGTTCTCCTTCGGCATCGAGTTCATGTTGCAGAAGTGGGAGACCCCGGAATACAACCACGGCTACCTGATCCCGCTCGTTGCCCTTTATCTCCTGTGGTTGCGCGCCCGGGCGCTGGCCGATACCCCGACGGACCCCAGTCGCGTGGGCGCCTGGGTCGGTTTCGCGTTGGTGGCCGCCGCGCTGGCCATCAATGCGATGGGCCAGATGAGTGCCGTCGTCACTCTTTCCCAGTACGCGATGGTCATCGCCATCTGGGGTCTGGCCCTGGCCGCGGGCGGTGCCCGCGGGATGCGCCTTCTCTGGGTACCGCTGGTCTACCTTTCCTTCATGGTGCCGCTGCCCAACTTCCTGGAAACACGGCTGACCACCGGGCTGATGCTCATATCGTCAGAAATCGGTGTGCAGGTGATTCGCCTGGCCGGATTGCCCGTGTTCCTCGAGGGCAACGTGATCGACCTCGGCACCTACAAGCTGCAGGTGGCCGAGGCCTGCAGCGGCATGCGCTACCTCTTCCCGCTCATGAGCTTCGGATTTCTTGCCGCGGTGCTGTTCCGGGGCCGGTGGTGGCAACGGCTGATCCTGTTTCTGGCCACCGTGCCGCTCACGATCCTGATGAACAGCTTCCGGATCGGCGTCATTGGCATCCTGGTGAACTACTTTGGCATCGAGCAGGCAGAAGGCTTCCTGCACGATTTCGAGGGCTGGGCCGTGTTCATGGCCTGCATCGGCGTGTTGTTCATCATCATCTGGATCTTTGCCCGGATGGAGAAACAGGGCTTCCTGCAGATCTTCGGTCTCGACATTCCGGTCATTGCGGACCTGAAAGACCTGGTCCAGCACTCGCGGCCGACAAAGCCGATTCTTGCCGCCACCGCGCTGCTGGCGGTGACCGCGCTGGCCTTCGTGGTGCTGCCCCGTCCGGTGGCCGTCGTGCCGGAACGGGCGCCACTGAGCACGATGCCGCTGCTTATTGGCGACTGGACGGGGCGCGAGGAGGCCATTGAAAAGGTCTACCTCGACGTCCTCAAGGTCTCCGATTACCTGCTGGCCGGCTTCAGCCGCCCGACGGATCCAGCCCCGGTGGGGCTGTGGATTGCCTACTACGACGCGCAGACGCAGGGCACCTCGGTGCACTCGCCCCAGGCCTGCCTGCCGGGCGGGGGCTGGCGCATCAACCAGCTGACGGAGCATGAAATACCGAACGTTGGCCCGAACGGCACGTCATTGCGCGTCAACCGGGTCGAGATTGCCCTCGGTGAGCAGCGTCAGCTGGTCTACTACTGGTTTGCCCAGCGCGGCCGCGTGCTGACCAGCGAGTACCTCGTGAAGTGGTATATCTTTAAAGACGGCCTGACGCAGAATCGCACCGATGGCGCGCTGGTTCGCATCACCACCCCGGTGGGCGACAGCGCCGGGATCCCCGAGGGCGATGCGCGGCTGGAAGCCTTTATCCGCGACATTGATCCGAAGCTGAACTACTACCTGCCAGGCGCCAACATCACGCCGCGTACCGACGACCGGTTGGCCGTTCGTTGATGCCCCGGCCCGTGATTCACCTCATTGCGGCCGCGCGCCCGAATTTCATGAAAGTGGCGCCGCTGTGGCACGCGCTGGTCGCCGACGGCGCCTTCGACGCCCGGCTGGTGCACACCGGCCAGCACTACGACGCCAACATGTCCGAGGCGTTCTTCCGTGACCTGGGCCTGCCCGAGCCGCACCACCACCTCGGGGTCGGCAGCGGCAGCCATGCCGAGCAGACCGCGCGCGTGATGCTGGCCTACGAACCGGTGGCCAGCGCCGAGAAGCCGGCGTTTACGGTGGTTGTTGGCGACGTGAACTCCACCGTGGCCGTCACCCTGGTCTGCGCCAAGCTCGGGCTGCGCACCGTGCACCTCGAGGCGGGCCTGCGCAGTTTCGACCGGACGATGCCTGAGGAGATCAACCGCCTGGTGACTGACGTGCTGGCCGACCTTTTGTGGACGCCGTCGCCGGACGGTGACCTGAATTTGCGCAACGAAGGCATTCCGGCCAATCGGATCGAGCGTGTGGGTAACATCATGCTCGATTCCTACGAACTGCAGCGGCAGCACATCGAGACAGACGACACCGTCCGCGCGATGGGGCTTCAGCCGCGCCGATACGGCGTGGTAACCCTGCACCGGCCGTCGAACGTGGACGATCCGGCCACCTTGCGGCTGCTGGTCGACGCCCTGGCCCGGGTGGCTGCCGAGGTGCCGCTGGTCTTTCCGGCACATCCGCGCACCCGCAAGAATCTGACGGAGTTCGGCCTGCTGACCGCACTCGAAGCAGCGCCTGGCATGCGGTTGTGCGCTCCGGTGGGCTATGTGCAATTCATGAACCTGGTCAGCCACGCGGCGCTGTGCATCACGGACTCCGGCGGCATTCAGGAAGAGACGACCTATCTCGACATTCCCTGCCTGACGTTACGTCCCAACACGGAGCGGCCCATCACGGTCACCGAAGGCACTAACCGGCTCGTGAAGCCCGCGGATCTCGTCACGGAGGCGGGCAAGGCCCTGCGGGGTGAATGGCCCCACGGCCGGCGGCCGGACCGCTGGGACGGCAAGACCGCGGCGCGCTGCGTCGCGAGCCTGAAGGAACACCTGTGAACAAATCAGTCCTACAATGCACGTTATGACGCCAAGGAACATCGCCATGCAATTCAGAAAATCCCTGCTGATCCTTTCAGTCGCATTGCTGCTGGCCGCCTGCGGCTCGCCGGAACAGCGTGCCGCCGAATACCTGGACAAGGCCCAGAAGCTCTACGACGAAGGCGACTTCAAAAAGGCCCGTCTGGAAGCCCAGAACGCCGCCCAGCTGGAGCCGAAGAATGCCAAGGCGCGCTATCTGCTGGCCCTGATAGCGGAAGAGGACAAGCAATACCAGCAGATGTTCGGGCACCTGACCGTGGCCGTGGACGGCGATCCGTCGAACGTCGAGGCGCGCCTCAAGCTGGGCACGCTCTATTTCCTGGGCCAGTCGTTCGACGATGCCACGAAGCAGGTGGATGAGCTGATGAAGCTGGCACCCGATGACTCCCGCGTGCATCTGCTGCAGGCCCGTGTGCTGATCCAGAAGGGCGATCAGGCCGCCGGCCTTGCCGAAATTGCCACCGCGCTCAAACTCGACCCGGACAACGTCGATGCCATCCTGTTGCAGGCCGCCGCTGACGCCCTGCAAGACGTCGACAAGGGCCTTGCCGCACTCGATGTCGCGATCAAGCGCCTGCCCCAGGACAAGTCCCGCCAGCTGCGCGAATTGCGCGTGATCATGCTTGCGCAGGGCAAGCGCATGAATGAGGTCGAGTTCGGCCTGCGCAGCCTGTCCGAAGATTTTCCTGACGAGCAGGCCTATCAGGTTCAGCTGGCCCAGTTCTACACCAGCCAGGGGCGGGTGGAAGAGGCCGATAAAATGCTGAAAAAGTTCACTGAGCTCGACCCGAAGAATGCCGACAAACAGCTGGGCTATGTCCAGTTCCTGGCCAGCCAGCGTGACGCCGAGCGGGCCGAAGCCGCGCTCAAGACCTTCATCGAACAGAATCCCGAGGCCGGAAAATTGCGGCTGGCGCTTGGCCAGTTGTACGAAGGCAGTGAGCGGGGGAGCGAGGCGCGCAAGGTCTACGCCGAGCTCGGCCTGAAAGCACCGAAGAGCCCCGAGGGGATGGCGGCCCGCAACCGCGTCGCGGCCATCGACATTCGCGCCGGCAAGGTCGAGGAAGGCCGGGCCGAGATCGAGAAGATCCTGACCGACGCTCCCGACGATGCCAACGCGCTGCTGCTCCGCTCCGGCCTGCGCTTTGCCGACAGCAAATTCGATGACGCCATCGCCGACTTGCGCCTCGTGCTTCGCAAGGAACCCAACAATGACAGGGCCCTGCTGCTGCTCGCACAGGCCTATGTGCGCAAGAACGATCTGGTGCTGGCCAAGGACACCTACCGCCGGCTGCTGGAAGTGGCTCCTGACTCGCCAGACGGCCTGCAGCAGCTGGCCGCGCTGTACACCGCTGGCAAGGATTACAGCGAGGCCGAGGCGCTGCTCCGCAAGCGGCTTACGAAGCAGCCAGACGACCTCATCAGTTCCGGCCGGCTGGTTGAAGTCCTGATGTCGCAGGGCGAGACGGTCAAAGCCGAAGCAGAAGCCCGGCGCATGATGACGCTGACCAACCAGACCGGTGTCGGCGATTTTTCCCTGGGCCGGGTCCTTGCCACCAAGAAGGACTACAACGCCGCAGCTGAGGCCTTCAGGAAGTCCGTCGCTGCGCGCGATGGCGATCCGCTGCCGCTGGAGGGCCTGGTGCGTTCCTTGATGGCGGCCGACAAGAAGGCCGAGGCTATCAATGCCCTGAATGCGCAACTCGACATCAAGGACGGACAGAACAAGCTCTTCGCCAAGTACCTGCTTGGCAGCATTTATGCACAGGACGGCGACACGGCGAAGGCCGAGAAGAATCTGGAAGAAGTCGTCAAGGAAAAGCCGGATTCGGTTGCGGCGTGGGCCGCGCTTGCGGGCGTCTACAAGGACCGGGAAGCACGTATCGCCGTGTATCAGCGGGGCCTCAAGGCGGTGCCCGGTAATACCGAGCTCAACATGCTGCTCGCCACGGAATATGAGCAGGACAACCGTTTCGACGATGCAGCCGCCGTGTACGAAGCGATCCTCAAGGTGAATTCCACCTACGAGCCGGCCATCAACAACCTGGCGTCTCTGCTCCTTGACCGGCGCACCGACAAGGCCAGTTACGCTCGGGCGCTGACGCTTTCGAAGGCGCTGGCCAACAGCGAAAACCCGGCGATGCTCGACACACTGGGCTGGGCGCACTACCGGGTGGGGCAATTTCCCGAGGCCGTCGGCGTGCTGGAACGCGTGGTGGCCAAGGCCGGGCAATACCCCATTTTCCGCTATCACCTCGGCATGGCGTATCTGGCTAACGGCAATACCGTTGGTGCGAAACAGCAGTTGACCGAGGCTGTGGGCAAGGTCGAGGGCGACTACCCTGGCCTGGCCGAGGCCCGCGCGACGTTGGAAAAACTCAACAAGTCCTCGTAATGTCCAGAAAGTCACCGCATGTCAGGTCCCCTCGCTGGCGTAAAAGTCCTTGAACTCACGAGCGTGGTCCTTGGGCCCTGGGCCTGCCAGATGCTCGCCGATCTCGGCGCCGAGGTCATCAAGGTGGAACCGCCGCGAGGCGACAGCAATCGTTCGCTCGGCGCCTGCCGCAACCCGGGCATGGCGGCGCTGTACCTGACCTGCAACCGCAACAAGCGCAGCATCGTACTCAACCTCAAGGATCCAGCTGCCAGGGCGGTGGCCCTTGAGCTGGTGAAATCCGTGGACGTGGTGATCCACAACAACCGTCCGCAGACCATGGCCAAGCTCGGTCTCGACTACGACACGCTGAAGGCCATCAATCCGAAGCTCATCTATTGCGGCACCTACGGCTACGGCAAGGACGGACCTTACGGCGAACGTGGGGCATTGGATGACTCCATCCAGGCGGTCAGTGGTATCGCCATGCTGAATGAAATGGTGCTGGGCGAACCGCGCTACCTGCCGACGGTAGTCTGCGACAAGACGACGGCCATGCAGGTGGTGTCAGCCGTCACGGCGGCGCTGTATTCCCGGGAGCGCACCGGCGAAGGCCAGGAAATCGAAGTGCCGATGTTCGAGACCATGGTGTACTTCACGATGGCCGAGCACCTGTGGGGCATGACGTTCGAGCCGCCGATCGGTGGCCCGGGTTACACGCGGCTGATGAGCCATCACCGCAAGCCGTACAAGACGAAGGACGGCTATATCGCGATCCTGCCCTACCTGGACGCGCACTGGGAAAGCTTCTGCAAGCTGTCCGGACGCCTCGACCTGCTGGACGATGCGCGCTTCAAGACGCTCTCGGACCGGGTGACCAATATCGACGACACCTACCAGGAAACCGCGAAGACCATGCTCACCCGCACCACGGCGGAGTGGCTCGCGATCTTCGGCGACACCAGCGTGCCAACCAACACGGTCAACACCCTCGCGGGCCTGAAGGACGATCCGCACCTGAAGGCCGTCGGCTTCTGGCAGGAAGTCGATCACCCGACCGAGGGTCGCCTGCGCATGACGCGCTATCCCGTGACCTTCTCGAAGACGCCGGCTGACGTCCGCCGGCTGCCGCCGCGCCTTGGCGAGCACACCACCGAGATCCTGCGCGAAGCGGGGCTTCAGCAGGGCGACATTGATGCCCTGCTGAAGTCGAAGGCGGCGCTTCAGGCGCCGTGACGCTGGACCGCATGCCGCACCCCTCGGCGCCAGCTCCTCCCGT
>CAZPNN010000136.1:0-10403 GCA_964587605.1 uncultured Chromatiaceae bacterium | reverse complement strand
CAGGACGCGCGGTTCCGGATCGTGCACAGCGCGTACTCGGCGCTCGGCGACGTACTCGCGACGCAGGGCCTTGCCGGGCGGGTGGACGGCATCCTCCTTGATATCGGCGTGTCCTCGCCACAGCTCGAAGACCCGGCCCGGGGCTTTGCTTTCCGCGCCGACGGGCCGCTCGATATGCGCATGGACCCCGGCACCGGCCTCTCGGCGGCCGAGTGGCTCAATGCAGCAAATGAGGCCGAGATTGCCAGCGTGCTCTGGCGCTATGGCGAGGAGCGCTCATCCCGCCGGATCGCCCGCGCGATCGTCGCGGAACGGGCCACCGCGCCCATCGACACCACGACCCGGCTGGCAGCGATCATCGAAGGCGAGATCCGCGGCCTGCCCGGGCGGCACCCAGCCACGCGCAGCTTCCAGGCCATCCGTATGCACGTCAATCGCGAGCTTCCGGAGCTCGAAGCCGTCCTGCGCGCCGCCCGCGCCGGGCTCGCCGTCGGCGGCCGGTTGTGCGTCATCAGCTTCCATTCGCTGGAGGACCGCATCGTGAAGCGCTTTCTCCGCGACCACTCTCGCGTTGACCCCGCGCTCCGCGCCTTGCCGGTAGTGCCGGACTCGGCGCAGCCGGATCTTACGCTGCTCACGACCCGCGCGGTCCGCGCGAGCGAGGCCGAAGTGGTGCGCAACCCGCGGTCGCGGAGT
Source organism: uncultured Chromatiaceae bacterium (assembly GCA_964587605.1). Taxonomy (GTDB): domain Bacteria; phylum Pseudomonadota; class Gammaproteobacteria; order Steroidobacterales; genus SHZI01. The sequence continues at coordinate 9,707 of CAZPNN010000136.1, read as the reverse complement.
GCCGTGCTGCGGGCCGCGGAGAAACAGCGATGACGCCCGCGGACCGTTCGCGAGCCGTGCTTGCCGGCCTGTTCGCCGCGGTGCTGTTCTCGGCACTGGCGAGCGTGTATGCCAAGCACCAGTCCCGCAAGCTGTTTGTGGAGATGCAGGCGCTGGTCGTCGAGCGCGATCGCCTGGAGATGGATTGGGGCCGCCTGCAGATTGAACAGAGCACCCAGTCCAATCACGCGCGGGTTGAGAACATCGCGCGCGAGCGCTTGTCGATGCGCACGCCGACCCCGGACGACGTCAAGCTGGTGGCCCGATGAGTAGTGCCGACCGGCCGCAGAAGCCCGCCTATCACAGCTTCATCTGGCGTCTGTGGACGGTGTCTGCCGTTCTGCTGCTGGCCGGCGGTGCGCTGGTTGCCCGCTCGGTCCAACTGCAGGTCTTCAACACGGAGTTCCTCAACAAGCAGGCGGCTGCCCGGCATCTTCGGGTAGCGACCCTGTCGGCGACCCGTGGTGTCATCAAGGACCGCAATGGTGAGCCGCTGGCGGTGAGCACGCCCGTGGACAGCGTATGGGTCAACCCGCCGCAGCTGCTCGAGGACCCGGACCGGATCCGAAGTCTCGCCCAGGCCCTGAAGCTCGACGCTGGCGAACTGACGTCGCGGCTGTCCCGGAAAGTCAGTCGCGGGTTCTACTACGTCAAGCGACACATGAACCCTTCGGAGGCTGCTGCGATAGATGCCCTGCAGTTGCCGGGTGTGCACCTGCTGCGGGAATACCGCCGCTACTACCCCGCGGGAGAAGTAACAGGTCACCTGCTCGGGTTCACCAACATCGACGACAAGGGCCAGGAAGGCCTGGAGCTGGCTTTCGACAACTGGCTGCACGGTGTGCCCGGCAAGAAAAGGGTCCTGCGGGACCGTCTCGGCCGCGTGATCGAGGACGTCGAGAGCATCGTGCCGCCCAGCCCGGGTCGCGATCTCGTGACGTCGATCGATCTCCGCATCCAGTACCTCGCCTACCGCGAGCTGAAGGCGGCGGTGCAGAAGTACCAGGCGGCCTCCGGCTCGGCGATCGTTCTGGATGTCGCCACCGGGGAAGTGCTGGCCGACGTCAATCAGCCAGCGTTTAATCCGAACGATCGCGGCCAGATCAAACCGGCAATGTTCCGCAACCGTGCCATCACCGACATCCTGGAGCCGGGCTCGACCTTCAAGCCGCTGATCGTGGCGGCCGCGCTGGAGAGTGGCCGGTTCAGTCCGCGCAGCCGCATCGACACGAACCCCGGCTTCGTGAAAGTCGGCTCGAAGATGATCGAGGACAAGCACAATTACGGCGTCGTGGATCTGGCGACCATGTTGGCCAAGTCGAGCAACGTCGGGGCCGTGCAGGTCTCGATGAAGCTCGACAAGGAAATGCTCTGGAGCACGCTGAGCCGCTTCGGCGCAGGCCGGCTCACGTCGAGTGGCTATCCCGGCGAGTCGGCCGGCATGCTGCCGCCGTTCCAGGGTTGGCGGCCGATCGGCCAGGCCACGATGGCCTACGGCTACGGGTTGTCGATGACGCCACTGCAACTTGGTCAGGCCTATGCCGTGCTGGCGGGCGGCGGGCTGTACCGGCCCGTTTCCCTGATCCGCGTGGAAAAACCTCCGATTGCGCGGCGGGTTGTCAGCCCGGAAACGGCGCGCAGCGTCGTTAGCATGCTCGAGCAGGTGATTACCGCGGAGGGCACGGGCATCAAGGCGAAGGTCACCGGTTACCGCGTCGCCGGCAAGACCGGCACGGCGCGCAAAGTAGCCGCCGGCGGCTACTCGCAGGACCGGCACACGGCGGTGTTCGTGGGGCTTGCGCCGGCGACGGCGCCGCGACTGGTGATCGTCGTCGTGGTCGATGAACCGAAGGGCGCGGCGTTCTATGGCGGCGACGTAGCGGCGCCCGTGTTCGCGGCGGTGGCGACCGGCGCCCTCCGCATCCTGGCCGTACCGCCCGACGGGGCGGACGCCGCCGCAGCGGTGCGGCCGACCCGGCTGGCTGCCCGTACCCCATGACCCTCACTACTGACTGCCACATGGACCTTCACGCACTATTCAAGGGACTCGGTACGGAAGCACCGGCACTGGACGTTGTGGATCTCACCCTCGACAGCCGGACGGCGGTTCGCGATGGACTGTTCATCGCCTGTCGCGGCACACGAAAGCACGGTCTCGACTTCGTGGGTGAAGCGCTTCGCGCCGGTGTGGGCGCCGTGGCCTGGGAGCCCGTTGGCTCATTGCGGCCGCCGGACTTGCCGGCCGGCGTCGTCAACATTGCGGTCCCGGCGCTGCGCGATCGCCTGGGTGAAGTGGCCAACCGGTTTTTTGCCCGGCCCTCCGAGGCCCTTGAAGTCAGCGGCATTACCGGCACCAATGGCAAGACGACCACGGCCTGGCTGGTTGCGCAGGCTATCGGCCACCTTGGTGGCAGCGCCGGATACCTCGGCACACTCGGTCACGGCCTGATGGGTCACGGCCCGATCGATCACGGCCAGATGGGTCACGGCCAGACCGGTCTGCGCGAGGCGGGCCAGCTTCGTCCGGCGGCGCTGACCACACCCGACTGCATCAGCTTTCACCGGCAGCTGCGCGAGCTCGCTGATGCGGGCGCCGGCTACGCCGTGGCTGAAGTGTCTTCTCACGCCCTCGACCAGGACCGGGTGGCGGGCGTGCGCTTCGCCACGGTCGCGTTCACCAACCTCACGCACGATCATCTCGACTATCACCCCAACTTCGCGGCCTACGGCGCCGCCAAGGCGCGCTTGTTCGCAGGGGGCGCCGACACGGCGGTGATCAACCTCGACGACGCCTTTGGCCGTGAACTGGCCGGGCGCCTGCCGGCACGCACGCGTCTCGTGGGCGTGACCCTGCGGGATGCTGCCGGGGCCGCCCTGCACGGAACACTTGCGGGCGTTGCGCCGGAGGGGCTGGTGCTCGAGCTCCGCAACGGCGCGCAGTCGGCGCGGCTTTCGAGCAGTCTCTGGGGAAGTTTCAACGCGGAGAACCTGCTCGTCGCAGCCGGCATCCTGATGGCGAACGGCTGGTCACTCGATGAGTCGGCCGTGGCGCTCGGCCGTGTCGTGGCGCCGCCCGGCCGCATGGAGCGTGTTCCCGTTGCCCCGGGCCAGCCGGCGGTGCTGGTGGATTTCGCGCACACCCCGGACGCGCTCCGCAAGGCACTGGCCGCGGTTCGTGAGCACTGTGCCGGCGAGGTGTGGTGCGTGTTTGGCTGCGGCGGGGACCGGGATCGCGGCAAGCGCGCAACGATGGGTGCCGTGGCCGTGAATGGCGCAGACCGGGTCATCGTGACGGACGACAATCCGCGCTCGGAAGACCCACAGCAGATCATCGCGGATATCCTGTCCAACATCAGTTCGCTGGACCGGCTGCAGGTCGTGCCCGATCGCGGTGACGCCATCGCCCGGGCGATCCGCCTGGCCGGCCCTGGCGACGCCGTGCTGATTGCCGGCAAAGGGCATGAGACGGTGCAGATTACGGGTCAGACCCGGCGGCCGTTTTCCGACGTGGCCGTGGCGACGGCGGCGCTGTCTGCCTCTCGCCCGGCGTCGGCCAGGGTTCGGGACGCATGACGATGGCAACACTCGCCTGGGTGGCAGACACGGCCGGCGGACAGCTACTGGGCGAGGACGTGGGCTTCGATTCCGTCAGCACCGACACCCGCAGCATCGAGCCGGGCCAGTTATTCGTGGCATTGCGCGGCATCCGCCACGACGCCGCCGCCTTCGTGGTTGACGCAGTGGAGCGGGGCGCTGTCGCTGCCATCGTCGAGCGCCGCCAGCCCGTGGCCGTTCCGCAGGTCGTGGTGCCGAATGCCGGCAAGGCCCTGCAGGAAGTTGCCACCGCCTGGCGGCAGCGCTTCGCGATTCCCGTCATTGGCGTTACCGGCAGCAACGGCAAGACCACGCTGAAGGAGATGATGGCCAGCATTTTCCGTGCGCACGTTTGCCAGCCCGGCGAAGACGGTGGTGTGCTGGCCACCTGGGGCAATCTCAATAACCACGTGGGTGTGCCGATCACGCTGCTCTGGCTGCGCGCCGGACACAGGGCCGCCGTCATCGAGATGGGGGCCAGCGCACCGAACGAGATCGGTTTGCTGGCCCGTATCGCCCGGCCCACCGTGGGCGTCATCACCAATGCCGGTCCGGCGCACCTCGCGGGCTTTGGCGGCACGGTGAAGCACGTCGCGGCGGCCAAGGGAGAGTTGTTCGCGGGACTATTGCCCGGAACCGTCGCCGTGGTGAATCGCGATGACCCGTTTCACGACTACTGGCGCGGCTTGCGGCAGGACGTGGAATACCGGTCGTTCGGCCTTGCCCCCGAGGCTGACTTTCGTGCCGTCGATATCGCGGCGACCAATGGCGATGGCCTCCGGTTTCGCATCGTGTCCCCGGCTGGTGATGTCGTCATTCGACTCCCGATGGCGGGCAGCCACAATATCCAGAATGCGCTCGCCGCCACGGCGGCGACCACTGCCTCTGGCGTCACGCTGGAGGCGGTGCGCGATGGCCTGGCCGGCATGGAGAATGTGAAGGGCCGCCTGCGGCCGGAGCCCGGCCCGAACGGCAGCACCATCTACGACGACAGCTACAACGCGAACCCGGGTTCCGTGGCGGCAGCCATCCACTTTCTTTCGGGCCTGGCCGGACAGCGCTGGTTCGTGCTTGGCGACATGGCCGAGCTCGGGCCTGACGAAATTGCCCTGCACCGGGAGGTTGGCGTACTTGCTGCACGCCGCGGTATCGACCGGTTCTATTGCGTGGGTCCGCTGGCGCGGCACGCCGCCGAAGGCTTTGGTCCGCGTGCCAAGTGGGCCGCTGACGTGGCCGCAATGGCTGCGATCATCCGGCCGGACCTGTCCCCGGAGGTGCACCTGCTCGTCAAGGGTTCGCGCAGCGCCGGGCTCGAACGGCTCGTCAAGGCCCTGAACGGCGAGCTGCCCGGTCCCGGAGGCGCGCACTGATGCTGCTGTTGCTTGCCGAGGCCCTGACTCCCGTCATCTCGGGTTTCAATGCGCTCACTTACCTGACGCTGCGCGCGATCTTGAGCGCGCTGACCGCGCTCGCCATGGCGCTGATGCTCGGGCCGGCACTGATCCGGCGCCTCACGCACCGGCAGATCGGGCAGACGGTGCGCGACGACGGTCCGCAATCCCACCTGCAGAAGGCCGGTACGCCGACCATGGGCGGCACGCTGATCCTGCTCGCCATTCTGGTCAGCACCGTGTTGTGGGCCGATCTGCGCAGTCTTTATGTGTGGATCGTGCTGGGCGTCACCGTGGCATTCGGACTGCTCGGCTTTGCCGACGATTACCGGAAGCTGGTGCTGCGGGATCCCAAGGGCCTGTCGGCGCGCCAGAAGCTCTTCTGGCAGGCGTTGGTGGCCATCGGCGTGGGTGTGATCCTGTTCCTCAAGGCCGATGCGCCGCAGTCAACGGCGCTGCTGATTCCCTACTTCAAGGACGTGCTGGTCCCGCTCGGCTGGGTCTTCATTCCCTTTGTCTGTCTCGTGATTGTCGGTACGAGCAATGCCGTGAACCTGACCGATGGCCTCGATGGGCTCGCGATCATGCCGACTGTACTGGTGGGTGGCGCGCTCGGCCTGTTTGCCTGGGTGGCGGGTAACGCGATCTTTTCCCGCTATCTCGGCATTCCCTACGTGGCTGGAGCGGGCGAATTACTGGTGTTTTGCTCGGCGATGGCTGGCGCGGGCCTTGGCTTCCTGTGGTTCAACACCTACCCGGCGCAGGTCTTCATGGGCGACATCGGCGCGCTGTCGCTCGGTGGAGCGCTGGGCACAGTGGCCGTCATTGCGCGCCAGGAAGTGGTGCTGATGATCATGGGTGGCATCTTCGTTGCCGAGGCCGTGTCGGTGATGATGCAGGTAGCGTCTTTCAAGATGACTGGCAAGCGCATCTTCCGCATGGCGCCGTTGCACCACCATTTCGAACTGAAGGGCTGGGCGGAACCGAAGGTGATTGTCCGCTTCTGGATCGTTACGGTGATCCTGGTACTTGTCGGGCTGTCGAGCCTGAAGATCCGATGAGCATGGCTGCTGCACGCAAGGATGATGAGCTGTCGCCCGCACACCGGGCCGGCGCTGTGACCCTCGTGCTTGGCATGGGCGGCACTGGCGTGTCCTGCGCCCGTTTTCTGGCGGCGCATGGCGCGCGGGCGATATTTGCGGACACTCGTGCCATGCCGCCCGGCGCGGCGGCGATTCGCGCCGCACTGCCGGCGGCGGAAATCCTGCCGGCCGGCCCACCCGCCGTGGTGCCCCCGGGGGTTGACCGGATCCTGGTATCCCCCGGCGTCGATCTCCGGCTGCCGGTGCTGGCCGATGCCCGCCGGCGTGGCGTTCCGGTGTTGAGCGACATCGACCTCTTCGTGGCCGCGGCGGCGGCGCCCATCACGGCCATCACCGGCTCCAACGGCAAGAGCACGGTAACCTCGATGGTTGGCGCGATGCTGAAAGGTGCCGGGGCGCGGGCGGCCGTCGGCGGGAATCTCGGCACGCCGGCGCTCGAACTCCTGGCGCCCGGTGCCAGTCATTACGTTCTGGAGCTGTCCAGTTTTCAGCTGGAGCGCAGTGCGCCGATACCGGCCGCAGCTGCCGTTGTGCTGAACATCACGCCGGACCACCTGGACATGCACGGCGACCTGGCGGCTTACACGTCCGCCAAGGCGCGGATCTATGCGCGCTGTGCGCTCGCCGTGGTCAATCGCGATCTGCCAGAGCTGGTGGCGCTCGTCCCGGCCGGCACGCCAACCTTGGGCTTTGGCCTCAAGGTGCCGACCGGCCAGGACTTTGGCGTGCTGGTTCGCGATGGCCGCGACTGGCTCGCCCGGGGCCGTGAGCCGCTGCTGCCGGTGGCTGAATTGCCGGTCAGCGGCCGACACAACATTTCCAATGCGCTCGCAGCGCTTGCCCTGTGCAGCGTGAGTGGCCCCGATGTTTACGACCTGCTGCCCGGCCTGCGCGGCTATCAGCCGCTGCCGCACCGGGTAGCGCTGGTCGCGCGGCAGAATGGCGTGACGTGGATCGATGACTCCAAGGCCACCAACGTGGGCGCAGCGGTGACCAGCATCGGCAGCGTGGACGGCCCCCTGGTGCTGATCGCCGGCGGCGACGGCAAGGGCGCCAGTTTCGAAGCCCTGGCGGCAGCGTTGCAGGGCCGGGAGTGTGCCGCAGTCCTGCTCGGCCGCGACCGCGACGTGCTGGCCGGGGCGCTCGCCGGCGTCTGCCCGGTGCAGCGCGTGGCCGACATGCCGGCAGCCGTTCGCGCGGCAGCATCGCTCGCAAAACCGGGCTGGACGGTCCTGCTGGCTCCGGCCTGCAGCAGCCTCGACATGTACAGCGATTACGGCGCGCGCGGCACCGCGTTCAGCACGGCGGTCCTCGCTCTGGCGCCCGATCGACAGGCTGATAACCGGGGAGGTGCCGCGTGAGCACCCGGCAAGTGACCATACCGGGCCAGGACAAGCCCGACGTCCTGCTGGTCGGGATCACGGCGCTCCTGCTGGCCATCGGTCTGCTGATGGTGACCTCGGCATCCATAGCGCTCGGCGATCGCCACCATGGCGATGCGTTTTATTTCCTGGAGCGGCAGCTGATCGCCGCCGTGATCGGCCTGGCGGCTGCCTGGTGCATGGTGAAGATCCCGACCCGGATCTGGCAGGGGCTTGGCACCTGGCTCGCGGCCATTGCACTGGCCCTGCTGGTGCTCGTGCTCATTCCTGGCTTCGGCAACACGGTCAATGGCAGCACGCGCTGGCTCAGCCTCGGCGGCATCAACCTGGTGCAGGTGAGCGAGCCCGCCCGGCTGATGCTGCTCATCTACGTTGCCGATTATGCCGTGCGCCGAAATCAGGAATTGCGCAGTGGCCTGATGGGGTTCGTGAAGCCGTTGCTCATCGTTGGCGCTGCTGCCGGCCTGCAACTTCTGGAGCCTGACTTTGGATCGGCCGTGCTCCTGCTCGGCATCTCCTTCCTGATCCTCTTCATCGCCGGCGCGCGGGTACGCGATGTCCTGACCATTCTGGTGCCCGTGATCCTGGCCTTTGTGGCGTTCGCCAAGTTCTCTCCCTACCGCATGCGGCGGGTTATGGGCTTCTGGAATCCCTGGGCCGATCCTTACGGCGACGGGTTCCAGTTGACCCAGTCGCTGATTGCGATTGGCACGGGAGAATGGACGGGCCTCGGGCTCGGCGGCAGCGTCCAGAAGCTCTTTTACCTGCCAGAGGCGCATACAGATTTCATCTTCGCGGTCATCGCCGAGGAGTTCGGTCTGATCGGCAGCCTCGTGATGATCGCCCTGTATGGCCTGCTGATCTGGCGTGCGCTGGCCATCGCGCGCGCCGCCGCTGCGCGCGATGCCGCCTTTCCGGCCTACGTGGCCTTTGGCCTCGGCATCTGGCTGGCGATCCAGGCGCTGATCAATCTCGGCGTGAACATGGGCGTGCTGCCCACCAAGGGCCTCACGCTGCCGCTGGTCAGCTTTGGTCGCAGCTCGCTGATCGTGACGCTCGCCGCCCTCGGTCTGCTCCTGCGCATCGATCTCGAGAATCGCGGCCTGGCGGGCACGGGCCGGCGCCGGGTTAACGGGCGGGTAGGACAATGAGCGGCGCCCCCGTGCTGATCATGGCGGGTGGAACCGGGGGGCATGTGTTCCCGGCGCTGGCGATCGCCCGCGCGCTGCGGCTGCGCAACGAGCAGGTGGTGTGGCTCGGGACCGAACGCGGCCTCGAATCCCGCGTCGTGCCGCCCGAGGGCATTCCGCTCGAGACAGTTCGCGTGCAGGGCTTGCGCGGCAAGGGCCTGCGGAGCTGGATCTTGGCGCCGCTCCGGATCGTCGTGGCTGTTGCCGACGCGGTGCGCGTGCTCCGCCGCTGCCAGCCGAAAGTTGTGCTTGGCATGGGCGGCTACACCGCCGGCCCGGGTGGCATCGCCGCCTGGTTGCTGCGCCGGCCGCTCATCATCCATGAGCAGAACGCCGTCGCCGGTTTAACCAATCGTCTTCTGGCCGGTTTTGCCCGGGAAGTGCTTGAAGCCTTCCCGGGCAGTTTTTCCGCCAGCGTGAAGACCAGGGTCACGGGCAATCCCGTGCGTGCCGACATTGCCGCCCTGCCGCCGCCGGCTGAGCGCTTCGCCGGACGGCACGGCAGGCTCCGGCTGCTGGTGCTCGGTGGGAGCCAGGGGGCGCGGGCCCTGAATCAGACTGTGGCCGCCGCCATCGCGTTGCTGCCACCGGACCTCCAGCCGGAAATTCGCCACCAGGCGGGGGACGCTACCCGGCCGGTCGCCGAGGCCGCCTACCGGAATGCCGCGGTCGACGCCCGGGTGGTGGCCTTCATTAGTGACATGGCGGAAGCCTACGGCTGGGCCGACCTCGTTCTGGCCCGGTCCGGTGCCCTGACGGTGGCCGAACTGGCCGCGGCGGGCGTGGGCGCCGTGCTGGTGCCATTCCCGGCCGCCACTGACGATCACCAGACCCGCAACGCGGCCTGGCTGGTAGACGCCGGGGCGGCGACGCTGCTGCCTGAATCGGAGCTGTCGGCTGAGCGGCTGGCCGCGGAACTCCGGACCTGTGTCGAGCATCGGGGCCTCATGCTGACCCGTGCCATCAACGCCCGCGCGCTCGCCATGGCGGGTGCGACCGAGGCGATCG
>CAZPNN010000135.1:0-1531 GCA_964587605.1 uncultured Chromatiaceae bacterium | reverse complement strand
CCATCGAACCACGCCGCCGAACCACACACGCCGGAGTAGACGCCGCGCTGCATCCGGTCGATCAAGGCGTCGGCGTCGGCGTCGGACCCGGGCTTGGTACAGGGCGTCAGGGCCACCGGCTGGATCAGGCTTGGCGCTGGCGGTCCCGCGGCGTCTGCCAGCACCGGTGCCGCGGGCAGCGACATTGCTGCGACCACGGCCATCCCTACGGCACAACACCAGGTTCGCATCCTTAAAGACTCTGCCTCTTCCCTGAGTGCGTTGCCACGGACAGTGGCGCACTTCTCATCACGCGGCAACCGGACCACACCGGGACCAGCGTCACACTCCTTGAAAAAGCGAGACTAGTTCCGAACCCGCATTGGCGCGATCTCGGCGAGATAAGCGGCTTCTTCTGCCCGACAACGGACGTCGTCCCACCCGAGGTGGTGCATCGCGACACGGAGCGCCGCCGGCACGGCGGCCCGACCCAGGTCCGGCCCCAGACCTGCCATTGAGCGCCGCAGCAGGATATCCGCCAGCGTCACGGCGAACTCGTCGCGCACGGCAAACACCACCTCCGCCCCCAGCGCACCGCTGACGGCACAGATGGGCTGGCCAAGTTCCGGCGCGTCGCGCGTCAGCGCGGCCACGTTCCGCGCGCGACTGCCGTACACCGCATACAGGTGCGAGTGACTGCTGGCCGGCACCGCGCTGAAGGCCGCCAGCTCACGGAAGACCTGATCCCGACCGGCCTCCCCGCCCGGCAGGGGTGTATCGGCCGTCGTGCACGATCGGACCTTGACCTTGAGACGCGGCGCCACCAGATCGACAACCTCCTCGGCCAGGTGACGGTAGGTCGTGATCTTGCCGCCAATAACGGAGGTGAGTCCCCTGGCGGAACGCCCGTGGCGGCGAATGAGGTGGCGACGGGTGATGGCACCGGTTTCCCGGAGGCCTTGCCGCGGCAACGGGCGCATACCGCAATAGGTGTAGAGGATCGAGTCGCGGGTGAGCCCGCAGCCCGGAAGCATGTTGCAGGTTTCATCGAGCAGGTACTGGATCTCGGCCTCGGTGGCCTTGAGTGTTCCCGGATCGTCGTTGCTGCGAATGTCTGTCGTGCCGATCAGCGCCATGCCGTTCCAGGGCAGGATGAAAAACGGGCGGCCATCGGACCGCGCCTCGGCATAGCAGGCCGTGCCGGCCAGACCGGCCAACGACGGGACGATGATGTGCGCGCCCCTGGTGGGCCCCAGAAAGCGGGGCAAGGGCCGGCCTGCCGCCGCCAGTATGCGATCAACCCAGGGACCGGCCGCGTTGACGATCGCCGGGGCGTGACGCGTGGAGCGCTCGCCGGTGCGGGTGTTGCGCACGTCGATGCCGGTAACGTGGTTGCGATCGAGCAGAATTTTCTCGACGGCCGTGTGCGTCTCGATTCGCGCCCCTGCGGCGGCCGCGGCCAGTGCGTTCTCCACAACGAGCCGCTCCACGAAAGTGACCTGCGCATCGAAGTAAATCGCGGCACCGGTCAGGCCATCAGCCGCCAGACCGG
>CAZPNN010000134.1:0-7310 GCA_964587605.1 uncultured Chromatiaceae bacterium | reverse complement strand
GCCGGAACGACCTTCTCGCCGATGATTTTCAGCGCGTCCATCGGGTTGTCGTGCAATCGCAGCGCGATCTCTGTCTGCCCCGCCTTGCCGAACTTCCTGAAACGCTCGATCTCGCGGTCCAGATCCTCGATACCGGCCGTGGAGGTCAGGCCTTCGCAGAGTCTGTTGCAGAGCTCCTCTGGCACGCCCTGCACGTTGCCGGAGCGGTCGAACCAGGCGGCGACGAACTTGTCGAAGTTGCTCACCACCAGCTGCACTTCCTCGGGCGACAACCAGAGCTTGATGAGGTCAGCGTCGAGCTTGCGGGCCCGCCAGGCGAGTTCACGGCGGGACTCCCGGTAGGCCTCCTTCCGGTCCTTCTTCACATGCCAGGCCCAGAAGCTGTTCACGCGGAGCGGTTTCATGCCGGGCTCACGCTTGGCCTCACCGATCCTGACCTGTTCCATTGCCGAATCGATGATCTCGTTGGGCGTGCAGCCGATGAACACGCCGTCGGCCACCCGGGCTTCCATGCGCATCATCATGTGGCGGTAGGCCGTGCCATAGACGAAGGGCGGTGGCGCCTTCAGCCAGTCGTAGGCGCAGGGGTAGGTGACACTGAATTCCTCGCCCTTGTAGCCGTCCTTCGCCAGCTTCTTTTGGCCAGCCCCCATGACGATCTCGAGGGCCTCACGGACCGCCACGACGATCTTCTTCGGCTTGTGCAGGGCCATCGCGTCGAGGTTGCCTTCGCCGGCGCCGATCGCGGCCATGGCCCGGCCGCCGGACAGCTCGTTCAAGCTCAAGAGCGCATTGGCGATCTTCAGCGGATGCATCTCGAAGGGGCTGACGGCGAGAGCACCCATCTTCAGCCGCTTCGTCGCCTGGGCTACGGGGACGAGGCTTAAGAAGGGGTCCCAGTGGGCAAAATAGTTGGAGGTCCAGATCGCCCGGATGCCGCACTTCTCGGCGGCGGTCGCGAGCTCAACGAGCTGGGCGGGGCCTAAATCCGGCTCCAGGATGATGTCGACTTCCACGGCGGTGTCTCCTGCGGGGCGGGGTGGCCTGACGAGTAGCCATTTACTCAGCAGTTACTTGTCAGTGATTGTACATTCAGGCTGAAACCCGCCATTTATCAAGGCTCTTGGCGGGTGCGCCATTGTACCCGTCAGCCGACTCTCGGGGTAGAAAGCCCGTCAGGCCGACCGCTTCCGGCGCTCCTACGGCACCTCTTTGGGCGCTACTTTGGCGTAATAACTCCAAGACGATCCGACCGGGTGCTGGGACCAGTCCTTGGGCGGAACCAGCATGTCCGGCCGGTCCCGCTCCAGCCGTTCCCGAACCACTCGCGGGATGTTGTCCAGACCGCCGGTAATCTTGTAGCTGTGGGAGTTGGCAAACATCCGGCCGTCAACACCACTTCGGCCCATCCGCATCCACGGCAGCCAGGGGCATTGCCGGAAGAAGCCGGCGGTCATCGTGGCCCAGGGCCGCCCCCGGTCTTCCAGTTCATCGGCCGGCACAAAGAACACGAAGTGCTCCGACGGGTTGATCACCGGCCCGGTCGATGACTCCGGCCAGCCTTCCGGCGTCACCGGGTTGGTGACTTCCAGCATCCAGTCCCAGGAGAGCAGGTAGTGGTTGCCGACGCGCCGCCAGGGCAGCACGAACGGCACCGTCTTGCCGGATTCGCCGCGGTCACCCCGGTAGCTGCTGGCGTCTTCGGCGCGGGACGCCGCGTTGCCGATAGCGATCTCCCAGCGGTACGCGTCGGTCACCATGCGCTCTGCGGGGTAATGGGCCGGGATTGTCGTCGTCACCTGCTCATTAATGTACGGGTAGACCTTCACGGCCTTGCCGGTGAAGGGATTTTGCCAGGCGTCCAGCAACTCGCCGGTCTTAAGGTCGGTGTAGAAGGTGGCGTCTTTGCCCCGGTATTCGGCGTCCCCGTTCGGCAGGATGCGGAACTGCAGGCTGCCGAAGCCGACGTAGCCGAACAGCGGCACGGCACGACGGTTGCCGATCACGGCGAAAAACACACCCTCGTGACCGCCAAATACCGGTTCGTCCCCCAGCGTTCCCCAGGTCTTGGCGTAGGCGTAGATGTTGTCTTCCGCGGTGCGGAGGTCGAGCGGCCGGGATTTCCCGTGTGCCGGTGCGCTGACCAGGCCCGAGAAACCGCCAAGTCCTGCCGCCATGCCCACATTCAGACCCAGTCCCAGCACGCCTCGCCGGGAAAAGCTCGCCACCGTGCCCTGCATCGCGTCCAGGTACATCGCCGCGCCCTCGAATGAGAAGATGCAGAGAGCCTACTGGAGATGCGCCGATGAGTCCGCCGGAAAACCTCACCCTGTCCACCAGCTACCGCTGTTTCGATGGCTGGCAGCAGTTTTATAGCCACCCCGCAAAGTCGACAGCGTGCGAGATGCGCTTTGGCCTGTACCTGCCGCCGCAGGCGGAGCACGAGAAGGTGCCATTGCTGATCTACCTCGCCGGGCTGACCTGCACAGAGGAGACCTTCGCCATCAAGGCGGGTGCGCAGCGGGTGGCCGCCGAACTGGGCCTGGCTCTGTTGACGCCCGACACCAGCCCGCGCGGCATGCGGTTCCCGGGCGATGACGAGGCCTACGACTTCGGTCTTGGCGCCGGTTTCTATGTCGATGCGACCGAGGCCCCCTGGTCGGCGCACTACCGGATGTACAGCTACGTGGCGCAGGAGCTGCCGGAACTCGCCGCAAGTTCCTTCGCCGTCGACCCGGAGCGCATCGGCTTGTTTGGTCACTCGATGGGGGGCCACGGCGCCCTGACCATCGGCCTCAAGCACCCGGAGCGTTTCCGCAGCCTGTCGGCGCTGGCGCCAATCGTTGCGCCGATGCAGTGCCCGTGGGGGCAGAAGGCCTTGTCGCGTTATCTGGGCGCGGATCAGGACAACTGGCGGCAGTACGACGCGACCGAACTGATGAGCAATCTCGTATCAGCGGCCGGCCGTCCGCCGCTGCTGATCGATCAGGGCCTGGACGACGAGTTTCTGGCGAAACAACTGAAGCCTGAGCTCTTCGAAGCCGCGGCCCGGGGCGCGGGTTACCCACTGACGCTGCGGCGCCTGCCTGGCTACGGCCACGGTTACTACTTCATCAGCAGCGTGATCGAGGATCACCTGCGCCATCACGCCGCCTGCCTGGACGTATAACCAAAAAGGCAAAAAGGTACCGGACCTTAGTTATTTGGTTTTATTAGTTGTTTGCTCAACAACTAAACAAACCAAATAACTAAGGTCCGGTACCTTTACAGCTTTCGCAGCCCCAGCCGTCCGGCTGGCCGCCGTGCTCGCGGCCGAGGCGCGCCACCTGCTTCTCCAGCATCAGCAACTCGGCATACACCGGCGCCATGTGCACGGTGAGGGCTGCCTGCCACTTGGCGGTCTTTTCGTAACGGGCCGTGCCGACCCGGAATTCGGGGCCCAGATCGGCCCGGTTCGCAAAGACCGTGGCCTGATCCTTCGTGTCGAAGATCAGGTAGAAGTCGATATCCCGGGCCACGGACAGGTCATCACCCTGTTCCTGCATCAGGCGCAGGAGTTCGCCGGTTTCGTCGTGGGGAAAATCCTGGGTCATCGGCTCCGCTCAACTAAAAGGCCACGGCACACAACGGCGAGTTTATGACCATCCGGGTCCCGGACGTAAGCCGCATAAAAGTCCGGCTGGTACTGCGGCCGCAACCCCGGCCCGCCCTCCGAGCTGCCACCGAACTGCAGGGCCGCGGCGTGAAAGTGCTCCACCTGCTGCCAGCTAACGGCCTTCAGGGCAATCATAGAGCCATTGCCCACAGTGGCAGCGCGCTTGTCGAACGCCGGACACACCCACAGGGCCAGCTCGCGTGCGCCCTTGTCCTCGTAGAGGCCCCAGCCCGCCCAGCCTTCCCAGCCGTTCTCATCGTCCACCACGCAACGGCGGTGGCCAAGCGTGGCCATGACCGGATCGTAGAAGCGGATCGCGCGCTCCAGGTTGTTGGTGCCGAGGCACAGGTAGGCAAACATCGCAGATCTTCCGTTCAGGTGGGCTGGTCTTCCCAGTAGTCCATGGTGGCCGATTTGCGGTAGCCCTCGCCAGTCAGGCGAACGCCGACGCGGCCGGAATCGGGGTAGACGATGACGTCATGCGGGTTGCGCTCACCGATAAGCAGGTACCGGCAGGGTGCATTGCTGTTGTTGATCAGCGCGTGGGCCGCCTTCTGGCCAGCTGGAAAGCACACGTAGTGCCCGGCGGACATTTCGTAGCTCTTCTCACCGAGGCGCAGCGTGAGCGAGCCTTCCAGGATCATCAGGTGCTCCTCTTCCAGCATATGGTAGTGGGCCGGGCAGGCCTGCTTGCCGGGTTCCAGGGTTTCCATGCACACGCCCACACGCGCTGCCCCGCCGAACTCCCCCAGTTGCCTGAAGCGCGATGCGAAGCGTTCGCCCTTCGAAAAATCCTCGGTCGGCACACGATCGACATGAAAGGGCTCGAAGATGCCGTCGGCGTTCCGGGAGCCTGGCTTGTCCGTCATGGGTCAGCACCGTTTCCGTTGACGTCCGGGCTGTCCGTGTCGATGCCACCACTTCTCAGCTTCTGCCGCGAGAGTGCGGCAAGGCGCGTGTAGTTCGCCCGGATCTGGTCCAGTTCCGACTGCTCGAGTTCCTCCAGGTCGAGAAGGGCGTTGTGCGCGCCTGCCGTGGCCCGAAGCAGCTCATCCAGCTTCACCTGCACGGCCTCGGAATCCCGGTTCTGGGTACTCTGGATCAGGAAGACCATCAGAAACGTGACGACCGTGGTGCCAGTGTTGATGACCAGCTGCCAGGTGTCGCTGTAGTGAAAGATCGGCCCGGTGACGCACCAAGCCAGGATCACGGCGACGGCCAGCGCGAAAGCCGGCGGCCGGCCAACGAGTCGCGCCGTTGAACGTGACAGGTGCGTAAACCAGGAGGAGGACTTGAACGGGTGCATGGGATTCATCCCTCGCATGAATTAAGGTTGGTGCAGGCGCGTCGCTTCCAATCGCGTTTTAGGTGGCGAGTCTGCGGTTGCCATCGATAAAAGTCAGTACCGCTTTATTGAATTCTGCTGGCTGGTCGACTGGTGTGGCATGGCGCGAATCCTGAATAACCAGAAGTTGCCCGTCACGAAGTTTCTCAACGTACGCTGCCTTGAGGGCCACAGGAGTGTAATCCTCGTCAGCTGCTATCACTAGCGTCGGGCAGCGGAGCTTTGCCAGATGCTTCTCGACAGACCAGCCAACTGTTATCGCACGCAGGGCTGCGCGATAAGCGCGCGGATCGTTCTGCGAAAACCGTTCCACCATCTGACGACGCAGCCGTTCCTGTTCCGGCTTTGGAAACAGCCGCCGGCTCAGGAATCGGCCAATACCTTTCATTCCCATTACCCGCACGACCATTTGCCGCTGGAAGAGCAACAGGCGCTCTCGATACGTACGAGTCACGAATTCAGGACCGGAGTTCACAATGACGAGGCTCCGAATCCGGTCAGGCCAGCTCACCGCCAGTTGAAACGCCACCATTCCACCCAGGGACAGGCCCACGACGTGCGCCGACGCGATATTGAGCGCGTCGAGCAGGCCGACGGCGTCGGCGGCGAAGAGCGGAATGCTGTACGGCCCGGGAGGCTTGCCTGACCTGCCGTGACCCCGAAGGTCGATGGCAATCACCTTGTAGTGCGCAGAGAACGCGGGTATCTGCAGCTCCCAGTCGCGGCAGCTCGAACCCAGAGCGTGAATCAACAGAAGTGCTTCACCGTCGCCCGCCATTTCGTAGTAGAGGTCGATACCGGACAAGTGCACCGTCGGCATGGCTGGGCCTCCTGTTCTTCGCGGCTACGTGCTTCAGTTCATGACGTGAGCATTACCCGGGATAGCTAGTGATTGACGCTCGGCGCTGGTTCATCGCTGGTGACCTACTTCAACCCAGAACCGCCTGTAGGTCGCACGGGAATCCCCGACGGATCGAAGTTGTCGAGGCAAAAAACATTTACCCCGTAGGAATCAGGAGCGGTTCGCTTCCGGTGAAAGGGGTAAATACCACAGGTGCCACAAAAGTAGTGCTTTGCCGTGTGAGTGTGAAACTGGTACATGGACAGCGATTCCTCGCCCGCCAGGAGCCGGAAATCGGCTTCGTGAACCTTGACCATCAACGCGTTCTTGCGACGGCAGATCGTGCAATCGCAGGTGGTCAGTTCCGGGAAGTCAGTCCGGATTTCAAAACGAACCGCGCCGCAGTGGCAACTGCCCTGACAGGTCTGCATTGGTCTCATTGCGTTACTCCCACATCAACGGCCTGGAGTGATACGACCTTTCGGCCGCCTGCTACCACCTGGCGACCAACCTCTTTGAATCCAAATCGGGAGTGGAAGCGCTCAGAGCCGGCATTGGGAGGCTCCACATCGTATTCGCAGGTAACCAGCGGAACGGCGTTCCTCTCAGCAAACGCGAAGAGCTCCCGATAGAGCATGGACCCAGCCCCCCTGGACTTGGCTGTCCTGGTGACGACAACGCGGTCGACATACAGGAACTGCTCGTACCGCCGGGAAAACCAGAGGTAGTTCTGACTGTCGTACGCGCTGCCTTCACGAAACGCAATCAGGAAGCCAATAACCGCGCCATGCTCTTCCACCACAAGGTGTAGCGCCGCTTCAGTGTGAAGATGCGCAAGACGAGTTTCATCGAGCGGGCTTAAGTAGGCGACCGACTCCTCGTTGTGTGCGAGGACCGCCTTGAAGTCGGTTGGGGTAGCTGGGCGTAGTTGCATGAGAGCTGACTGTATGAAGGCGACTCACATGGACGGAAGGAACAAGCCAAATGTGGCTCATAGCCTGCCAGACCACAATAGCGATCCCTGATTTGCCTGGTGTTGGTGGCGCCTGAAGGCGCTCCTACTCGACAGTAACGGACTTGGCCAGATTCCGCGGCTGATCGACGTCCGTGCCGCGCAGGATCGCCACGTGATAGGCGAGGAGCTGCAGTGGAATGGTGTACACCACCGGCGCCTGCAGGTAGGTGACGTGCTTCGGCATCGTGATGACGGTCACGCCATCGCTGGATTCAAAGCCGGAGTCCGGGTCGGCAAACACGAAGAGCTCGCCACCGCGGGCGCGGACTTCCATCAGGTTGCTCTTCAACTTTTCCAGCAGATCGTTGTTCGGCGCCACGGTGATGACGGGCATGTCCGCGTCCACCAGGGCTAGCGGGCCGTGCTTCAGTTCGCCCGCCGGGTACGCCTCGGCGTGGATGTAGGAGATTTCCTTCAGCTTCAGCGCGCCCTCCATCGCGATCGGATGCAGGAT
>CAZPNN010000133.1:0-6978 GCA_964587605.1 uncultured Chromatiaceae bacterium | reverse complement strand
GGTCAGCCCGAGTCGCTGCCACTCGGCACGGGTCGCGGCGTCCAGCGTGAAATCCGCAAACCGCAACTGGTGAGGCGGGCATTCCACCTGCACGTAGCCGCCGGCGCGAAAGTTCATCGTGCGGCCGACGGGCGGCTCGAGCACCACTTCGCGAATGAACGGCGCCAGCATGCGCGCCGAGCGCACCCGGCACTCCCAGCGCTCCACGCCCAGCACCGCATCCGGGATCCGGATGGCCACGTCCCGGTTCACAGCGACCTGGCAGGCGAGGCGCACGCCGGCCTGGCCATCCCGGCGGTTGATGTGCGTGGCCTCGGTGGGCAACAACGGCGCGCCGCCGGCGGTAATCGTGACGCGGCACTGGCCGCAGGTGCCGCTCCCGCCGCAGGGCGAGGGCAGGAACACACCATTACTGGCCAGCGCCTGGAGCAGGCGTGAGCCGCACGCGGCCTCAATGACCCGCTCGCCATTGACGGCGATCTTCGCCGTGCCGCCGGGCAGAATCCGGGCGCGCGCCAGCAGCACCAGCACTACCAGCGTCATCACGATGGTCGTGAACAGGCCGGCGCCGAGCAGAAGTTCCCGCCAGGCCGTGTTCATGAACCGATGCCGGCGAGAGCGAGGAAGGCCAGGGACATCAGCCCGGCTGTGATAAAGGTGATGCCGAGTCCGCGCAGGCCCGCGGGCGGATCGGCATAGCGCAGCTTCTCGCGCAGGCCGGCCAGCATTATGACGGCCAGCGCCCAGCCGATGCCCGAGCCGATGCCGAACACCACGCTCTCGGCGAAGCCATAGTCGCGCTGGACCATGAACAGCACGGCGCCGAAGATGGCGCAGTTCACGGTGAGCAGCGGCAGAAAGACGCCGAGCGCCTGGAACAGCGCCGGGAACCAGCGGTTCAGCACCATCTCCAGAACCTGCACGCAGGCGGCGATCACGCCGATGTAAGTGATCAGGCCGAGAAAGCTGAAATCCGCATCCGGCAGTCCCGCCCAGGCGAGGGCGCCGTCCCGGAGCAGGAAGCGGTAGATCAGGTTGTTCACCGGCACCGTGATGCCCATCACCACAATAATCGCGGCCCCAAGGCCCAGCGTCGTCCGGATACGGCGCGAGACGGCGAGAAAGGTGCACATGCCGAGGAAGAAGGCCAGCGCCATGTTGTCGATAAAGATCGAGCGGAAGAACAGTGTGAGAAGCCCGTCCACTAGCGGCGCTCCATCCGTGTGAGCGTGACTTCCTGCACTTCGCGCTTCTCGACCTGTTCGGGCCGCCGGCTGCGAATCAGCCAGATCAGGCCGGCGATGATAAAGAACGCGCTGGGTGGCAGGAGCAGCAGCGCGTTCGGACGGAACCAGCCACCATCCGCTGCCAGCGGCAGCAGCGGGATGCCGAGCAGGGCCCCGGTGCCCAGCAATTCGCGGATCACCGCGACGACCACCAGCACCAGCCCGTAGCCGAGTCCGTTGCCGAGTCCGTCGAGCGCGGAGAGGCCCGGGTTGTAGCGCAGGGCAAAGGATTCTGTGCGGCCGAGAACGATGCAGTTGGTCACGATGAGCCCGACGAACACGGACAGCGTGCGCGAGATGTCGGGCGCAAAGGCCCGCAGGAACTCGTCGGCGACGATGACGGCCGAGGCAATGACCGTCATCTGCACCAGCAGGCGCACGCTGGCCACGAGGTGGCGGCGCAACAGGCTGATGGCCACGTTCGCGGTCACCAGAACCGCCGTCAGCGCGAGGCTCATCACCAGCGCGTTGCGCAGCGAGTTGGTGATCGCCAGGGCGGAACAGATGCCGAGCACCTGCCGGGTGATCGGGTTGTCGCCGATGATCGGGTTGATCAGGACGTCACGGGCTTTCACGGCGGAGTTCCTCAATGAACGGGCCAAACCCGTCGGCGCCCAGGGCATCGCGCACGAGTTTTGTGGCCGCGGTGACCGTGATCGTGGCGCCGGCGATGGCGTCGATCCGGTAGCGCGGGTCCATGCTCGCGCCCAGCACCGGGACGCCAGCGTCGTCGTAGGCCAGCTTGCCGCGCCAGAGAGCCCGCCACGCCGGGTCCTGGATCTTGTCGCCGATACCGGGCGTCTCGGCCATTTCGTGAAAGCTGATCGCGGCGACGGTGCGCAGATCCGGTTCGAGGGCCAGGTAGCCGCGGATCGGCGCCCACATGCCCTGGCCCGCTACTGGCAGGATCAGTCGCTGGAGTTGCCCGTCTGTCCGGACGAAAAAAACCGATTCGGTCACCACCTGCGTCTTGCCATCGGTCGTGCGCGTGATCTCAACCTCGCGCACGTTAAGCTGCCGAACCAGCGCGGCCAGTTCACTGTCGGTGGCCGGCGCGTCCGGTAGCAGCCCGGACACGTCCAGCACGTTTCGGTAACGGGCCACGTCGGCCCAGGATTGCTGGACTGGCTTCAAGAGCAGGTGAGTCCCCATGACCACAAGCGAGCAGACAAGTGCGGTGATGAACGTGACGCCAAGCGCCTTGCCCGGGCCAGTACCCTTGCCAGTAGCCTCGCCAGCAGCCTGGCCAGCAGCGTGGGCGCTCATTGGCGACGCTCGCGGGCGCGGCGCCGTCGACTGTTCAGTGCCACGGCAGTGGCATCGAACAGCGGCGCGACGAGGCTGGCCAGCAGGATGGCGAACATCACGCCAACCAGGTACGACAGCAAACCCGTGAGGATGCCGCTGGCGAACCGGCCCGGGTTGGTCATCGCGGACGCTGTGGGGTCCGTGGCGATGAACACGACGCCGAAGGCAAAGCCACCCGAGAGAAGCGGCCAGTACCAAGCCATGCTCGTTGCCGCCGGACCAGCGAATGACGCCATCGCCACCGCGAGCATCAGGCCGACGACGGCCCCGGCCATGATCCGCCACGACGCACTGCCCGTTGCGATGAGCCATGCCGCCCCGAACAGGCAGCAGAGCGCGACCAGGAGTTCATTGCCGGGAGCTGGCGCCCAGCTGACCGGGTTGACGACCGTGTCCGGGTAGGCAAACACCAGGAAAACCAGCGCCAGCAGCGGCGGGCTGACGAGATAGCGCCCGTCGCCGCCGAACACGGCCTTGCCGAACACCACGCCGAAGCTGATGCTGAGGACCGCCTGCAGCAGCGGGGTGTCGGCCGGCACAATCAACGCGAACAGCCAGGCCGCGAGCAGGATGCCTTCATCCACTGGCCGGCGACGTTGCCAGGCGAAAAGGCATTCCCAGACTGTCGCGGTGAGCAATGCCACGCCGAGCAGGGTCGCGTGGGCCAGTAACCCGTTCCAGGCAACCAGCAGGGCCACCGGCAGGCTTGCGATGATGAACTGAAGGTGCAGGCCCTGTGCGCCGATCGGCGTCCGGACGTGCGGCGCACCGCTGGTGCGAAGCGGATTGCCGAGCACGGCGTCATGCAGCAGTTGCGCGAGTGGGTGAAAGGGGGGCAGGCGACGCATCAGCCGTTCCGCCGGAAATCTTCGAGAGTGGCGCGCAAGGCGGCGCCGTAGTCCTGGCGCGCCGGACAGACGTAACTGCAGAGCGCGAGATCCTCTTCCGCCAACTCGAGACAGCCAAGGCTGACGGCGGTTTCGGTGTCCCCGAGCAGCAGGGCGCGGAGCAGTGGCGACGGCAGCAGGTCGAGCGGCAGCACGCGCTCGAAGCTGTCCACCGGCAGCATGCCTGTCGGGCGCCCGTACACGCGGGTCGTCCCTGTGCCGCGACGGGATTCCGGTATCACTGCCGCCAGTGCGGCGGCGAGCCAGCGCAAGGCACCGGCAGGACCGGGCTCGCGTACCACGCTGATCTGCTGGTGATAGCGGCCCAGCCACGCTTCATCGCCGCGCGCGTCGCGGCCGGACAGCGGGTCGCCGCTCAGGATGCGCAGGGCAGGATCTGTATCCGTCACCAGGTCGCTAATGCTGGCACCCAGCCGTGTCGCCAGCAGGCGTGGCGCCCGGATCGCGCCGGTCAGCGCGACCACGCGCGTGTGATCGAGCATGCCGGTGGTGAGCAGCTGGCCGATGGCCACGACATCCTGGCAACCGAGGTGCCAGACCGTGCACCGGGCGCTCGCCGGGTGCAGATGATGGATGTGCGTGCCGGGCAGACCGGCTGGGTGCGGGCCGCTGAACACGGCATCGACAAGCTGCGGATCATCGGGCACCGGCAGCGGCTCGCCCGGCGCCCGGCAGACGTAGACCGTGCCGGTGATGAGCCGGGTGAGCGCGATGATGCCGGCGTGGAACGCGGCCGGGTTGCGGGCGATGGCGGCGCGCGGGTCGCCCGCCAGCGGGGCCGTATCCATCGCCGTGACGAAGATGGCGTCCGGCGTGTCGCCGGAGGCTGGCACCCGGCTGAACGGTCGCGTGCGAAACGCCGTCCACAGGCCCGAGGCCAGCAGCCGCTCGCGGATCACCGCACTGGCGGTCGTGGCGGGATCCAGCGGTTCGGCGACAGCCTTTCGGGGCTCGTCGTCCAGAAGCCGGACGGCAATCGACTGGAGTGCGCGGCGGTCGCCGAACGTGATACTGCTGACGATGCCCGTGCCGGGCGACGTGAAGCGCAGCGCCGGATCGTGCCGGTCGTGCAGCAGCGGCTGGCCGAGCGTTACGCGGTCGCCCACTGCGACCGCTAGTGTCGGCCGGATCCCGGGGAAGTCGGCGCCGAGCAGGGCGACGTTGGTTACCGGGGCTGCGATGACCGCGGACGTCATCACCGCGGACGTGATGGGGGATGGCGCTGGCGCGCCGGCGACCCGCAGGTCCATGCCTCGCCGCAGCCGGAACCGGCGGGAATGCGTGTGATTGTTCGTGGTCATCTCCATCGCCAATCCTATGGAGAAGACCTTGCGGCCGTTATCCGCGGTTTCCGACAGCCCGCTGGCTTCGGAACCCGGCCTAGCTGCTGGCCGGCGTATCCCGGGGGAGCGGCGCGTCCGCAGTTTCCGCTGTTGCCGGCTCGTCGAGCTTGGCCTGACGGCGCTCGCGCTTGGCGGCCTGCTTGGCCTGACGGGCCATTTCCTTCTGCTTTTTCTGGTAGTTGTAATTTGGCTTGGCCAATGTCGCTCCTGACGATGATCTGGTGGCTGAGTATACCCATGAAAATCCCCCGGCCGCCGCCGCCGGTTGATTCCCCCCGGTGGGGTCGTCCAACCCTGTGAAAGGCCTGCCGGACCGGCGGGCGCTGGGGCGCGGCCTCGAATGCGACATATTGCACTGGGTATTTGCCTGCTCGAGGCGCACAAGACCTTCTGAGCAGTCAGGGGTACGTCGCGAGCTGGTCGAGGATAAAGGCGTACTCGAGCGCCGTGTCGCGGTACTGCTGGTAACGGCCTGCCTGCCCGCCGTGGCCAGCATTCATGTCGACGCTGAAGATCAGGGGGCGATTGCCGGTGTTTTTCGCCCGCAAGCGCGCCACCCACTTGGCGGGTTCGAAATACTGCACCTCGGAATCCCACAGGCTGCTAAAGACCAGCATGGCCGGGTAGTCCTGGGCCACGACGTTGTCGTAGGGCGAGTAGGCCAGCATGTAGTCGTAAAAGATCTTCTGCTGCGGATTTCCCCACTCGTCGAATTCGTTGGTGGTCAGCGGAATGCTTTCGTCCAGCATCGTGGTGACGGCATCCACGAAGGGCACATAGGCGATGAGTCCCCGGTATTCGGTGGGCGCCATGTTGGCAACAGCGCCGATCAGCAGGCCGCCGGCACTGCCACCCGCGGCAAAGACCTTGTCCTTCGCGCCGTAACCCTTCTGCGTCAAATAGCGGGTGACGTCGATAAAATCGCTGAAGGTGTTTTTCTTCTGCAACTGCCGGCCGTCTTCGTACCATCGGCGGCCCCGTTCCTGGCCGCCCCGGACGTGGGCCGTGGCAACGACGAAGCCGCGGTCCATCAGGCTGACCCGGTCGCGGTCAAACACGGCATCCATGGCGTAGCCGTAGGAGCCGTAGCCGTACTGGTACAGGGGTGCCGTGCCGTCCAGCGGCGTGCCCTTGCGGTAAGCGAGCGACACCGGAATCTGCTCGCCATCGCGGGCGGGGGCGCTTAAGAATTCGCTGACGTAGTTGCTGCTCGCAAAGCCGCCGGGCACCCGGTCAGTTTTCTTCAGTTCGCTGCGGCCTGATTTCAGATCGTAGTCGTAGACCGTCCGCGGCGTGATCGGGGACGAGTAGGTGTAGCGTATGGCCGGGCTGTCGATGCCGGGTGTTTGAACGAGGTGCATCGCGTAGGCCGGTTCACGGGCGTCGATCAGCGTTCCCGCACTGGGCCCCGCAGCACCTTGCCGTTTTTCATCTGGCCGTTCTGCACCCGGCCAGGGCATGACGCGGATCTTCAGCAGGCCGCCGGACCGCTCGTTCACGATCAGGTGGTTCGCGGCCACCTCGAAATCTTCCAGCAGGGTATCCGGGCGGTGGGGCAGGACATCGCGCCAGGTGCGCTTGTCGGCACTCGTCCCGATGGGCGCCCGCACGATACGGAAATTTGGCGCCTCGTGGTTGGTCCGCAGCACGAAGTCCGGCCCCAGGTGCTCGACCTCGTACAGCAGGTGCGGTTCCCGGGGTAGAACCGGGCGGAAGTTCAGCTGCGGATCATTGGCATCCGCGTAACGCCACTCGCTCGACTCGGTGCTCGAAAACGTGATGAACAGGTACTGCTCTGACCGGCTTTTTCCCAGGCCCAGATAGAAGCTTTCGTCCTTTTCTTCGTACACCAGAGTGTCCGCCGCGCTGGCCGTGCCGAGTGCGTGGCGGTAGACCCGCTCTGACAGCAGGGTGACGGGATTCTTGGCGATGTACAGCAGCGTGCGGTTGTCGCCAGCCCAGACGAGATCGGCTTCGATATTGGCCACCGAATCGGGCAGCATGACGCCGGACTCCAGATCCTTGACCTTGAGGGTGTATTGCTGCCGGCCGACGGTGTCCTCGGTCCAGGCGAGCAATTTGCCGTCGGGGCTGACTTCGGTGGCGCCAATCTTTAAGTAAGCCAGACCGGCG
>CAZPNN010000132.1:0-8932 GCA_964587605.1 uncultured Chromatiaceae bacterium | reverse complement strand
TTCTTCTCCGGTACGGACACGTTTGGCTACACCATTGCGGATGCGGACGGCGACACAGCAAGCAGCACGGTGACGGTCACGATTGGCGACGTGCTGCCGACGATCAGCGACCTGACGTTTGCGACCGGTCAGGACAGCCCGACAACCGTGCCCGTGACCTTCACGCTCGGCAACGGCCCCCGTGCCCAGCACGTACTGGCCGTTCAGTCCGACGGGGCTGACGGCACCTGCACGATTGAGGGTGACAACCTGACGTACACCCCGGAGGCGGGATTCACCGGTAACGACGACTGTGTGTTGCGTTTCTCCGACGGGGATAGCCCCGCCGACTTCGCCAATCTCCAGATCACCGTCAACGAGGTCGTTGATCCCAACTTGCGCCCTGGCATCAGCGCGGTAGACCCGTGGAGCCTGTCGCTCCTCGCCGGCTTGCCACTTTTACGCCGCCGCCGAAAGGGCTTGGGCATCGCTGGACACTGTCTTCGCGGTTGCACGGGCCCTCAAGACCAAGCCCTCCAAACTGGTCTCGATGGTCGAGGAACTGGCGAGCCCCCGCTGACCCCGACGAAATCCCCAGATTCGCCGCTAGATGCTGAGTCACGGACTGGCTATAGTGATCCTATGAACTACTTGTTGCGTCGCATGAGGGGTAGTCGGCTCTACTGGTTTGCCAGTGGATTCGGTGAAGGCCTGGCATCTGCAACCGAGATCTACTCCGCCTGCGAATATCGAAATCAGTCGTCCTCGCTCCAAAGCATGCGGTCGGACTGGGACCGCATCGGTGGGAACTTCAGGCAGATCATGGGCCGCGAGTATGGCAAGGAAGCAGCGCAGGATTCACGGCGGGTCACCTAGCCGAAACCCGGAAAAGCAAGTTGTCGCCCAAACAACCACCGCCCAGTGGGAAGGCCCACTACCACCCCCAGCCGCCCTAGAGCATTTCGACCGAGTCATTCCCGGTGGCGCAACCCGAATACTCGCAATGCCTGAGCAAGAGCAGGCTCATCGAGTGGAGTTCGCGAAAAGAGCATTGACCGCGACCATCGCGGACAAGAGGCGCGGCCAGTGGATGGGGTGGACAGTCGCAATCGCGGCGGTTGCCGGCGCTATATGGACTGCGACAAACGGTACCCCGTGGCAAGTTTCAGTTGCTCTCGTTAGCGTTCCTGTCCTTGGCATCGTGAAGGCGCTGATTCCTGGTCATGGATCAGGAAAGTCTGAAGCAGGGCTTTAGTGACCGCCGGTCAATGCCACTGCAGAAACCCCGCGAAGTCACCAGATTCGCTGCTTCCCCTGAAGTCCCTGTAAAATACGTATTTACTGGATAGTACGTATATTCAGTGTTACATTGATTCTGGAGCTGCAAGGAGGCTATCCATGACCAAGGTAACTTCAGGCGAATTCCAGCGCGAGTTCGGGCGCTACCGGGCGCTGGCGCAGCGCGAGGCGGTGGTCATCACCAATCACGGCCGCGATGACGTGGTGCTGCTCGGGGCCGAAGACTACGCCCGCCTGCGCCGCTTTGAGCAGAATGCCTTTCACGTCTCTGAGCTGTCGCGCGATGTCATCGACGGGCTCGGCAAGGTTCCGGTTCCCAAGGCGGCCTCGAAGTTCGACCGCGAGTATGAGCCGTAATACATCGTGGCGGAATCCAAACCCGAAATCGGGTTGGTCATACGCCATGCGTATCTGTGGTGGAACGAGGCCAGGGTGGGCCGCGAAGAGGGCCTTAAAGACCGCCCCTGCGTGATCGTTCACAGGCGCCAGAACGAACACCGCGAAACCGAAGTCTACATTGCGCCGATCACGCGCACGCGGCCTGAAGCTCCTGAGCGCGCGCTGCAAATTCCGCAAGCCACAAAGGCACGCCTGCATCTCGATGCGCAGGCCTCCTGGATCATTACTACCGAGGTCAACCGTTTTATCTGGCCGGGGCCGGATATTCGCGCTGTGCCGGGAGGCGCGGCGGCTTACGGGCTCCTGCCCGCGCGTATGACGCGCGACCTCGTTCAGAAGATCAAGGACAACGCACGCGACCGCGCCCTTCTGATCATTGGCCGCGACGATGCGGTGCTGAGTGAAAATCTCCGCCAGCGCCGAAAATCACAAAATGGCAAAGTCCGCGACAGGAAGCGGTAGACGCCCGCTGGAGCAGCCGCGCATCGCCAGTGGGCCTTGCGCGGATACGGCCCAAACCAATCAGACTTCCGCGACGTGAATCCTGCCAGGGCTCCGGGTGGACCTGCGCTTCCTGACGATTATCTCGACATCATTGCCGAGGGCTACCAGAAAATTCATCAGCCGCTCGACGGAAAATCCTTCCAGACGCGCACTCACAAGAGCAGAGACCTTGGGCTGGCTGGTACCCAGGACGCGGGCGGCCGCCGCCTGGGTCAACCCCAGGGCTGTTATCGAACGCTGAATGGCAACGGCCAGTCGTACCTTGGTCTCCCGCTCCTCAGCCTTGGGAAAACCCAGATCGGCAAATACATTGCCGGAACTGACCTCGACTCGTTGCTTCCTAGATCTGGCGATTGCCATACCGGTCCTCGAAGTCCTTGCGCGCTTCCTGCAGCCGACCCCGCACCAGACCAATGTCACGCTGGCCTGTACCGACGCCGCTCGGCGATTTCTTCTTGAAGCAGTGCAAAACGTAGACAACCCCTGCAAAGCCCACGCTATACACCGCCCGATACGTGTCGCCGTAATGGTCCTGCACGATCTCGAACACGCCAGAACCGGCCCCACGCCAGGGCTTTGCCGAGGGATGCTTGCCACCGAACTGCGCGTAGCTGATCGCACTCCCGATTGCGTCAACTACAGGGATCGGCAGCCTGAGCAGGTCACGTTTCGATGACCCAACCCAGATCACGAGTTTCTCGTGCGGATCTGGCCGCTCCCGTGCCACGGAATATCCTTGTTCTGGAATATTGTGTCAATGACCCATGGCGAATTTCAGCATTCGGCGGCATATTGAGTCGCTACCAGAAAGACGGTTTATTGCGGAGTTTCAACCGGTGAGTTTGCTATCCAAAAAGAATCCAGCAGGGCGACCCATCCGCCGCGGCAGCCTGCTGGTGCTGTCGGCCCCATCCGGTGCCGGCAAGACCACGCTGGTGAAGGCGCTGCTGGCCCGCGACCCGTCGCTGCGCTTCTCGATTTCCTACACCACCCGGCCACCGCGGCCGGGCGAAACCAACGGCAAGGACTACTGCTTCGTCGACCGCTCGCAGTTTCAGCAGATGATTAGCCAGGGCGAGTTTCTCGAACACGCGGAAGTGTTCGGCAACTGCTACGGCACCAGCCGTGCGCAGGTGGCGGCGCTACGCGCTGACGGACATGACGTGCTGCTGGAAATCGACTGGCAGGGCGCACGCCAGATCCGCGCCAACGCGCCGGATTGCAAAACCGTTTTCATCCTGCCGCCCTCGGTAGCGGAACTCGAACGGCGGTTGCGCAGTCGCGCCACGGACAGTGAAGACGTGATCCGCCGGCGGCTTGGCCAGGCGCTGGACGACATGTCCCACTGGGCGGAGTTCGGTTTCGTCGTGGTCAATGCACAGCTGGACGAGGCAGTCGACGGGCTGATCGCAGTCCTACGGGAAGACAGCAGCCACCTGGCTTCGACGACACCCGCCACAGCCGAGCGGGCCCGGCAAATCCTCGGCCGCTGATCCCTTTCAGGGGCCCGCGCATATGGCATTTGTGCATATCCCATTGCTCCGTCAGGCCTGACCCGACTAGAGTCGCGTCCCCACACATCGTCGAGAGTCCCACCATGGCCCGTATTACCGTCGAAGACTGCCTGCACCGAATTCCGAACCTGTTTGAACTGGTCATGGTGGCCGCCAAGCGCGCCCGCCGCGTGGCCAACGGCGCCGAGCCACTGGTCGATCGCGAGAACGACAAGCCCACGGTGGTTGCCCTGCGGGAAATCGCCGCCGGCCTGGTAACGCGAGACGTCCTCGACGAGGCCGATCAGACGCCGGAAGACCGGATGGCCCGCGAACAAGCCGAGGCCCTGCGGAACCCGCCGATCATGCACGATCGCCTCGACGACGACCTGACGGACTAGATCCTCCGCAAAGACAGCGGCGAGTGGGAAATACCCCTGGCCGGCGCTCACCGTGCCGCACGGTAGCGGCCAGGGGTATTTCCCGCTTGCCGCGGGAATCTGCGTTGTTCTCGCCCGCCGAACCGTGAATTCCGCGCGTCCCGGTCGTGGCCGCAGGGCTAGAATCAGCCCATGGATTACGCCGCGACCCTCCTCAGTCGCTTGCCGCTGGCCCGGCGCAACAGCGGGCTCGGCGGCTTGCTCCAGAAGGTCGGCTACCTGCCCAAGCAGCAGTTAAGCCTGATTGCGGACGCCTACGCGTTCAGCGCCGACGCGCACGAGGGCCAGAAGCGGCGCTCCGGCGACCCCTACATCACTCACCCGGTTGCCGTCGCCGGCATCCTTGCCGACCTGCACCTCGACCACGAGAGCATCGCCGCGGCGCTGATGCACGACGTGATCGAGGACACCCCGACCGCCAAGCAGGAAATCGCGGCTCGGTTCGGGGCCGAGATCGCGGCCCTGGTGGATGGCGTCAGCAAGCTCGAAAAGCTGAACTTCAGCAGCCGCACCGAAATGCAGGTGGAGAGCTTCCGCAAGATGATGCTGGCCATGGTGCAGGACATCCGCGTGATCCTGCTGAAGCTGGCCGACCGCCTGCACAACATGCAGACGCTGGATTCCATGCCCATGGAAACGCAGCGGCGTGTCGCCAGGGAAACGCTCGAGATCTATGCGCCCATTGCGAACCGTCTTGGCATCAATGAGGTCAAGACGGAACTGGAAGACCTCGGGTTCCGCTACGCCTATCCGTTTCGCTACCGGGTGCTCGACAAGGCCGTTCGCCGTGCCGAGGGCAATCAACGGCAATTCGTCAAACGGATTTCAGAGCGGCTCAATATCGCGCTGGACCACGCCGGCCTGAAGGCCACCGTGACCGGCCGCAAGAAGCACCTCTACAGCATTTACCGGAAGATGGATGCGAAGAAGCGCTCCCTGGCGGACATCGCCGACGTCTTCGGCTTTCGCGTGATCGTGGAGTCGGCCGACGACTGCTACCGGACACTCGGCATTGTGCACACGCTGTACAAGCCGATGCCCGGCCGGTTCAAGGACTACATCGCCATTCCGCGGATCAACGGCTATCAGTCGCTGCACACGAGCCTGTTCGGCCCCAACAGCATGCCCATCGAAGTGCAGATCCGGACCCGGGAAATGGACAGCATCGCCGAGCGCGGCGTTGCGTCCCACTGGCAATACAAGGACACGGATATGGAACAGCCCACGCCCCAGGTCCGGGCACGCAAGTGGCTGGCCAGCATCAGCGAGATACAACTGGCCGCCAACTCCGAAGAATTCATGGAACACGTCAAAGTGGACCTGTTCCCCGACGCGGTATACGTCTTTACCCCCAAGGGTGACATCCTGCGCCTGCCGCGGGGCTCCACCTGTGTGGACTTTGCCTACGCGGTGCACACCGATGTGGGCAACCGGTGCGTTGCCGCGAAAATCGATCGTCGCCTTGTGCCCCTGCGCACGCAAATCGAGAACGGCCAGACGGTGGAAGTGATCACGGCGAAGAGCGCTTACCCGAACCCCAACTGGGTCAACTTTGTAGTCACGGCCAAGGCCCGGGCATCGATCCGGCAGTATCTGAAAAACCTGCGCTTCACCGAGGCGCTGGACCTGGGACGTCGACTTCTCGACCAGGCGCTTCGCGATTCCGGGACCGCGCTCCGGAAGATCAAGGACAAGCAGATGCAGTCGCTGCTCGACGAGTTTGGCCTGAACAACACCAACGAATTGTTCGGTCAGTTGGGTCTCGGTCAGCGACTGGCCCCGCTGGTCGCCAAGGCGCTGCTGCAGGCGCCGGAGCCCGGCGCCGCCGAACCGGGCAAGCCGACGCCAATCGCCATTGCGGGCACCGAGGGCCTGGTCGTGTCTTACGCCCGCTGCTGTCGCCCGATTCCGGGGGATAGCATCATGGGTTACCTGAGCGCCGGCCGCGGCGTGGTAATTCATCGCACGGTGTGCGGCAATCTCGGGGAGTTTCGCAAGCAACCCAACAAATGGATCAGCGTAACCTGGCAGGCCGGCATCGAACGGGAGTTCTCCGTCGAGATCAAGGTTGAAGTGGAAAACCGGCCGGGCGTGCTGGCCGAAGTTGCCGCACGCATCGCGGAATCGGGCTTGAATATCGAGCAGGTGTCCATCGATGAAGACCACGAAGACTCGGCGACCCTGCTGTTCTCGATCCTGGTGAGAAATCGCCGGCACCTGGCGGATGTCATCCGCGACCTCCGCCGAATGACCATTGTGAAGAAACTGAGTCGTACCTGCACATGAGCAAGCAAGCCATCGAGACTGGGAAGGCGCCGGCCGCCATCGGCACCTACTCCCAGGGCATTCGCGCCGGTGGCGCCCTGTGGTTGTCCGGCCAGCTCCCGATCGACCCGGCCACGGGACAATTACTCAGTGGCGACATGCGCGAGCAGGTCCGGCAGGTGTTCCGCAATCTGGCCGCCGTGGCAGAAGCCGCCGGCTCGTCACTCGACCACGCCGTCAAGGTCACGGTGTTTCTCACCGATCTTGGCCATTTCGCCATCGTGAACGAAGTCATGGCCGAGTTCTTTGGCAAACCCTACCCGGCGCGCGCAGCCATCGGTGTCGCGTCGCTGCCGCGAGGCGCTGCCGTCGAAGCGGACGCGGTGCTCGTGCCCTGAAGCGGCCCGCGAAAGCCGCGGACCGCTAGCGATGTCCGCGAAACACTCCGACGATCTGCGCACCCTTCGTGGCGTCGGCCCCGCCGTCGCGGAACGCCTGGGACGGCTCGGCATTGAACGTCCACTGGACCTGCTGTTCCTGCTCCCCCAGCGCTACGAAGACCGCACACGTGTAGCTCCACTTGGCTCGCTGCGGCCCGGGCAACGGGTGGTGGTCGAAGGCGACATTGCCGTCGCCGACGTGGCCTTCCGGCGCCGGCGCAGCCTCCTGGTACGACTGACCGACAACACCGGCCAGTTGACGCTGCGCTTCTTCCATTTTTCGCGCGCCCAGCAGGCCAACCTGACGGCCGGTGCGCGCTTGCGCTGTTACGGCGAAGTCCGCCCGGGACCTATCGGCTACGAGATGGTCCACCCGGAGTACCGGGTGCTGACGGCAGACCAGGTCGCTGCGCTCGACGACCGGCTGACGCCGGTCTATCCCACTGTCGAGGGTCTGGCGCAGTTCCGGCTGCGCGACCTCACCACCCAGGCACTCGACCGGCTGCTGCCCACGCTCGACGACGAGCTACCCGCGGAAAATCTGGCTCCTCTCCACATGCCGGCGCTGGCCGACGCGCTTCAGTACGTGCATCGCCCGCCGGCGGGTGCCGATCTCCATCTGCTCAGTGCCGGCATGCACCCGTGCCAGCGCCGCCTGGCTCTCGAGGAGCTTCTGGCACAACACCTGAGTTTGCGGCAGATTCGGGAACGCGCCCGCCAGGATTCGGCCTTGCCGCTGGCTGCTACCAGTGACCGCGCCCGGTCCTTGCGCCAGCAGTTCCTTGGCAGTCTGGGTTTCGAACTCACCGATGGCCAGCGTTCGGCGCTGACCGACATCGATGCGGACCTCGTCAGCCCCCGGCCGATGATGCGGCTCGTGCAGGGCGACGTCGGCTGTGGCAAGACTGTGGTCGCAGCAGCCGCCGCGTTGCTGGCCGTCGCGGAGGGACACCAGGTGGCGATCATGGCCCCGACGGAGTTGCTGGCAGAACAACACCGCGACAATTTCCTTCGCTGGTTCGAGCCGCTCGGCGTCAGCGTGGCCTGGCTGTCAGGCAGCCTGCGACAGAAGGCCCGGAGCGCAACCTACGCCGCCATCGAAAGCGGTGCAGCGCTGCTGATCGTGGGCACCCATGCCCTGTTCCAGGAGGGCCTGCGCTACCAAAGCCTCGCGCTCGTGATCGTCGACGAACAACACCGGTTCGGTGTACACCAACGCCTCAAGCTGATGGACAAAGGCACGGGCAACGGCGCCACCGGCCGCGAACTGAAGCCCCACCAGCTGGTGATGACTGCCACGCCGATTCCACGCACCCTGGCCATGACGCTGTACGCAGACCTCGACAGCTCCGTGATCCGTGAACTGCCACCGGGACGCCAGCCGGTGACGACTGTCGCCCTGCCCGATCGCCGTCGTCCCGAGGTCGTGGAGCGCGTGCAGGAAGCCTGTCGGACCGGTGCGCGCGTGTACTGGGTGTGCCCGCTGATCGAGGAATCCGAGTATCTGGAATCGGAGGCGGCGGAACCAACTGCCGCCGCGCTGGCAGAAGCCCTGCCCGACGTGCGCGTGGGCCTGATTCACGGCCGGATGGCGTCCGCCGACAAGGAGAGGGTGATGAAGGCGTTTGCGGAGGGCAAGGTCCAGCTTCTGGTCGCGACGACCGTCATCGAGGTGGGCGTCGACGTGCCGGCCGCAACGCTGATGATCATCGAGAATGCGGAGCGACTGGGCCTGTCGCAGCTGCACCAGCTGCGCGGCCGCGTGGGGCGCGGCCGCGATTCGAGCACCTGCGTCCTGCTGTACCGGAGCCCGCTGGCAACGATGGCCCGGGCGCGCCTCGATGTACTGCGTTCCACCAACGACGGCTTCGAAGTCGCGCAGCGCGATCTGGAATTGCGCGGCCCGGGTGAGGTTCTGGGCACCCGGCAAACGGGACTCATGCAATTGCGGGTGGCCGATCTCGTGCGCGACGCGGACCTGATGCCTGCGGTTGCGGATCTGGCGCGGGTGCTGGCCGGCCAGCCAGCGGTGGCTGCGGAACTGATGCAGCGCTGGATCGGCAGCGGCAATCGGTATGGCGAGGTCTGACGATCAGGGCGGCCGTCGCCCCGC
>CAZPNN010000131.1:0-4348 GCA_964587605.1 uncultured Chromatiaceae bacterium | reverse complement strand
GGTAACCGCTGGCATCGGGGCGAATTCTCGGTAGTCCAGGAGCATCTCGTTTCAGGCGTCGTCCGGCGCCAGCTGTCCCATGCACTCGATCGCCTGGCCGCTGGCACGACGGGCCCGCGAATCCTGTTCACTACTCTGGGTGGCGAGCGCCACGAAATGGGCAGCCTGATGACGGCGGTCGTGGCCGCCAGCCAGGGCTGTCGCTGCGTCTACCTGGGGCCGGATCTGCCCGTAACTGAGGTGGCCCGTTTTTGCCGACATCAGCCGGTTGAAGTCGTCGCCTTGA
Organism: uncultured Chromatiaceae bacterium; assembly: GCA_964587605.1. Lineage (GTDB taxonomy): Bacteria > Pseudomonadota > Gammaproteobacteria > Steroidobacterales > SHZI01. The sequence goes on along the minus strand of CAZPNN010000131.1, from coordinate 4,062 downwards.
GCCTGGTTACCCAGCCCGAGGTTAACGACGCTGCTAGCCAACTCCGCCAGTTGCGCGCAGAAGTCGCCAGTTCGGTGGAGGTCTGGGTCGGCGGCCAGGCCGCGGGCTTACTGACCGCCGCAGATCTGGTGTCCGGAGTGACCCGGATTCACGGCCTGGATGACTTTCTCACTTCACTAGCAGCTTTGCGGCAACGGCAGGACAACATATGAAAGTGACTGGCAAGCGCGCGGCCTGGTTGATCGGCATCGTGGTGCTGGTGCTGGCCCTCACCTGGTACGTGCGCCGTCCGAAGGAAGTCGCGGTCACGATGCCGCAGCAGCGCGATGTGGTCGAGCTGGTGGTTGCCAGTGGCACGGTCAATGCCATCCGCCGCACGGCAATTGGCGCGGAGTCGGCCGGCACGGTTGCCACGCTTGAGGTTGATGAAGGCGACACGGTTACCGCCGGCCAGCTGCTCGGCCGATTAACTGCCGGGGAGACCGACGCGCGCCTGGCGCAGACCCGGGCTGGACTCGATGCCGCCGACAAGAACCTAAGGGCCGAACTGGCCTTGCTCAGGAAGGTCGAGGAGGAAGTTGCGCGCTTGCGCCCCCTGGCGAAAGCCGGGCAGGTGTCCCAGGCGGAACTCGAACGGCAAAGTGCCGATGCGCGGGTGCAGTCAGCCCGCGTGGCCGCCGCCCGTGCCGGACTGACCCAGGCGCGTGCGGAGGTCAGCCGGGTTGCGCCCGAATTCGACCGGCGGGAGGTGCGCGCGCCCTTTGACGGGCTCATCACGCGTCGGCGTGTGGATCCGGGTGCACCGGTTACCCCCGTCCAGGCCTGGTTTGAGATATCCGAGCTGGGCGAGAGCGAGATCCGGGTGGAGACCGACGAGAACAATCTGGGCAAGCTCAAGGTGGGGCAAACAGTGATTGCCGTGTCGCCCGCCTTTCCGGACGCGCCGGTGCGCGGTACGGTGAAGCAGGTTGGACCCTTCATTGACAGTGAGCGGGGTGTCGTACTGGTCAAGATCAAGCCGGACAGTCTTCCGGATTTTGTACTGCCCAACATGACGGTTGACGTGAGCGTGGAAGTGCGCCGTGCTGAAGGTGGTCTGGCGCTGCCGGTCAGTGCCGTGGACCTGCAGGCGAGGCCACCGCATGTCATGGCCGTTGCTGAGGACGGCACGGTGTCGAAGCTGCCAGTGGTTGTCGAGGGCCGAAACCCGGACTGGGTGGCGGTCTCCGGAATCCCGGCAGAGCAGCGCGTGCTCCTCGAGGTTTCGTCAGTTCGTCCCGGGGGCCGGGTTCGCGCCGCTGCCGCGGATGCCGGTGGGGGCGGCCGGCCGGGGCGATGATCACGTATTTCACCCGTACTGTTGCGCTTCGACACCTGCGCTACAGCATTGGCCAGTCCTTGCTGAGTATCGGCGTCGTGGCAATCAGCGTGCTCTTGATCGTCTACCTGTACACCATTATCAGCGGCACCCAGACCAGGATCGTCAGCAACACCACGGGCGCGCTGCCGCACATCACCGTGGAGCCACCCGAGCGTACACCCCTGGCCGCATGGGATCTGCCCGCCGAAGCCGGGTCGAAAGTGCTCTACGTCGGTGAGGTCGTGAACTTGCCGCGGGCCCAGGCCAAGATCGAAGACTGGAAAATGTGGTTGCCGTACCTCGACGGGTCTGATCCGGAGATCACGGCCGTCTCGCCCATTATCAGCGGGCAGGCATTCCTGTTCCGGGGGGCGCGGCAGCAATCGGTACGGGTTCTGGGTGTGATGCCTGAACGACACAACGGCATTGTCGAGATCGAGGACAACCTGGTGGGTGACGGGCGTTTCCTGCGCATGAACTCCGGCGACCTGGTCCTCGGTTATCGCCTGGCAGATGACTTCGGCCTGAAAGTTCGCGACAAGGTGCGTCTCGTCGGGCCGGGTGGCGTGACGATCAATTTCACCATCGCTGGTATCTATTACACAGGCTTTGGGCAGGTGGACGATGGCCAGGTACTGATCACCCTGCGTGACGGCCAGTCGCTGCTCGACCTCGGTGGGTCGATCAGTTCCTTCGGCCTGAAGCTCAAGGATCTTTATCAGGCAGAGAGTATCGCCCAGCGTCAGGCAACCCGGCTGCCGTTCAAGGTGCGGTCCTGGGTAGCCGACAATCCCAACCTGTTTCGGGTTCTCGACAGTCAGAGCATAACGCGCGACCTGATCCTGCTGATGTCGACGATCGCCTCGGGATTCGGCATCGCCAGCATCCTGGTGATGGTGGTGACCAGCAAGTACCGTGAAATCGGCATCCTCAAAGCTATGGGGGCCACCCCACGGGAGATCCAGTGGATCTTTGTGCTGGAGGGTTTGATGCTCGCGGCTATTGGCTGCGTCGTGGGTCTGCCCCTCGGCGTCGGCCTGCTCAAGGTCATGGCGGGGATCCGTTCGGTTGGGCCCGGCGGGCGGGCCGAGCAGGTCTTTAATATCGAGATCGATCCCTGGCTGCTTATCGGCGCCTGCGTGATTGCCATCGGTACGGGCGCCATCGCCTCGTACTTCCCGGCGCGCCGTGCAGGCCAGGTTGATCCCATGCAGGTTATCAGGGGCAGTTGATGATCGACAGAAAGCCCGTGGTGGAACTCGAGGCGGTCTCCAAGACCTACTACACCGGCAGCGTAGAGACGCCGGTGCTGTTTGATATCGCTTTCCAGATTGTTCCGGGTGAGTTTGTTGCCGTGGTTGGCGGCAGTGGCTCGGGCAAGACCACCCTGCTCAACATCATGGGATTGCTCGACCGGCCAACGGCTGGCGTGGTTCGGATCGAAGGCCGCGAAGCTAGTAACCTCGATGAGGTGGGCCGCTCAGCCATGCGCCGCGACCGGCTCGGCTTCATCTTCCAGTTTCACTACCTCCTGCCTGAGTTCACGGTGCTGGAGAACGCGCTGATGCCTTGTCGCATGCGGGGTCGCAGCTTTGAGGCCGCGCAGACGGCGCGCATGCGGGAACTGCTGGTCGCGGTTGGACTCAAGGACAAGCTCAAGGCCCGGCCAGGACAGCTGTCTGGCGGGCAGCAGCAGCGCGTGGCGGTCGTGCGTTCACTGGCTAACCAGCCGGCTGTCGTGTTCGCCGACGAGCCCACGGGCAATCTCGACAGCGCCAGCGGCCGTATGGTCTTCGATCTGATGAAGCGTCTCAGCCGCGAGTCAGGCACGGCCTTCGTGATGGTCACTCACGACCAGAATTTTGCGTTGGAGGCAGATCGCGTCATTCGCATCCAGGACGGTCGGCTCCAGGGTTCCGAGTCGCTATCAACTGCCGTCGCCTGACAGGCGTCTGCTGATGCAGCCAGCCATCGTCTGGTTCCGCCATGATCTGCGCCTTGCTGACAATCCGGCGCTGCTGGCTGCCGTCCTGCGTGGCGGCCCCGTTATTCCGGCGTATATCTGGTCCGCGGACGAGGAAGGCGCCTGGTCCCCGGGCTCGGCGTCCCGGTGGTGGCTCCATCATTCGCTGGCTGCGCTGGGCAAGACCCTGGGACAAAAGGGCTCACGGCTGATTGTCCGGCGGGGATCGGCGCTGAAGGAATTACGCGCCCTGATCCGGGAGACTGGCGCGACCGCCGTGTTCTGGAACGAGGTTTACGAACCCACGGCGTTCGGGCGCGACTGCCAGATCAGGTCGGCACTGGTTGATGCTGGCATCGAGGCAGAAAGCAGCAACGGCGCGCTTCTGCACGAGCCGTGGACGATAAAGAACAAGGCCGGCAAGCCTTACCAGGTGTTCACACCGTTCTGGAAGGCCTGCCTTGCCGCCGGCGATCCCCCGGTGCCCCGTCCGGCGCCGGCAACGTTACTGGCACCCGGGACATGGCCGGGCTCCCTGTCGCTCGCTGCACTCAGACTACGGCCTGACCCGGACTGGGCGGGCGGCATGCGCGATGCGTGGCAGCCGGGCGAAGCCGGCGCGCGGGCGAACCTGATGCACTTCATGGCTGACGGCCTTGCTGATTACACCGTGGAGCGCAATCGCCCGGATCACTGTGGCACGTCCCGGTTGTCTCCACACCTGCACTTTGGCGAGATC
>CAZPNN010000130.1:0-3642 GCA_964587605.1 uncultured Chromatiaceae bacterium | reverse complement strand
GAGCACACGAACACCAGCTTGTCGGCAGGTGACCACTGATCGACGATGCGGTCTGCTGGCAGGCTGTATCCCGTAGCGCGATCGAGCGGAACGGAGGTCACCCCGGCGCCCTGCAGGTGCGCATAGGCTTCGTACATGCCGAACGTCGGCGGGCATATGACAATATTGTCCTGGCCAGCGCGACAGAAGGCGCGGATCAGCACGTCAATGCCCTCGCTGGATCCGCGGGTGACCAGCAATTCGTCCGGCTGTACACCGTAGAGCGCCGCGAGGCGTGTCGTCAGTTCAGCGGGGCGAGGATCCGGATAGCGGTTCAGGCCATCACGGGTTTCGTCACCCGGCGGGCGCCACGGCGTCTCATTGGCATTCAGCCGAATGAAACCGCCGACGTAATCGGCCGGCTGGTAGGGGCGGAGGTGGCGGATCTCCGGCCGCAGCAGGTCCAGTGTGCTCGTCATGGCCGGGTGTCCGCTGCGTTGAGACGTACCGTGACGGCCCGCGCGTGGGCGTCCAGCCCCTCGAGACCGGCCAGTATCTGCACCGTGGGCGCAAGGCCACGCAGGCCGGTCAAGCTGACCTCCTGAAGCGTCATCCGGCGCTGGAAGTCGGCCACCGACAGGCCGCTGTACGCCCGGGCATAACCGTAGGTCGGCAAGACGTGATTCGTGCCGCTGCAGTAATCGCCCACCGACTCCGGGGTCCACCGGCCCAGGAACACCGAGCCTGCTGTGCTCACACCGGCCGCGGCCGCACGGGGCTCAGTGACCTGAATAATGAGATGCTCCGGCGCGTAGTCATTTGCGACAGTGATGGCTTCATCAACATCAGCGACAACAACAGCGACGCTGTGCCGGAGTGACTCCCCGATGATGGCGCGACGGCCAAGGGTAGCGAGTGCCAGCTCCATCTCTGCTTCGATCGCTGTGATCAACGCCTCGGCTGTCGTCACGAGTACCACGTGGGAGTCAGGCCCGTGCTCGGCCTGGGAAAGCAGATCAAGGGCGACAAATCGCGGATCAGCCCGCTCGTCCGCGATCACCATGACTTCCGACGGGCCGGCCGGCATGTCGAGGGCTGCGCCAGCGGGGTCTGTAGCCACGATGGTCTTGGCGGCAGTTACCCAGGCGTTGCCGGGACCAAAAATCTTGGCCACTTTCGGCACGGTCGCGGTGCCATAGGCGATCGAGGCGATCGCCTGCGCGCCGCCGGCCTTGAAGATCTCCGTGATGCCGCACGCGCGGGCGGCAACGAGCACGGCCGGGTCGGCGCGTCCGTCGGGTCGTGGTGGCGTGCACAGCACACGAACGGGACAGCCGGCAATTGCCGACGGCACGCCAAGCATTATGGCCGTGGAGGGCAGGGGTGCACTGCCAGCCGGCACGTACAGGCCCACGGCGCCAATCGGTTTGCTGATACGTTCGCAGATGACACCCGGCGCCGTTTCTACCCGGATCGCAGGTGTGATCTGCGCCTCGTGGAAGCGCCGGACGTTAGCGATTGCGGTGTTAATCGCCCCAATGGCCTCCTCGGGCAGTTCGGCAACGGCTGCCTGCACCTCGTCGTCCGATACGCGAAGAGAGGTCAGCTCGGCTCGATCGAGTTCGCGCGCCAGATCAAGGAGCGCCGCATCACCACGCACCCGCACGAGGTTGATAATGTCGCGCACCCGGCGTTCGAGGTCGGGGTTGTCGCGCGCCGCCGGACGGAGGAGCGCCGCCCGCCGGGCAGCCGCGTCCAGATTCGACCATTGATAGCGCCGCAGCCACATCACGCGAACATCTTTTCCACCGGTACGACCAGTATCGACGTGGCACCTGCGGCCTTGAGGCTCTCCAGCGTTTCCCAGAAGACATTCTCGCGGCATACGACGTGCACGGCCACCCGGTCATCGCGCCCGTCCAGAGGCAGCACCGTGGGGGCCTCCGAACCAGGAAGCAGGGCTGCAATCTGGGAGAGGGCCGCTTTCGGCGCGTGCATCATGATGTACTTGCTTTCCCGCACCTGCATCACGCCTTCGACCCGCTGGAGCAACCGGTTGATCCACTCGGCTTTCCCGGCCGGCACCTGGACCGGCGTTTGCAACAGGACGGCGCGGCTCTCCAGGATGGTTTCGCCTTCGTAGAGCTTGTTGGCAACGAGTGTTGCGCCGGTGGAGACCAGATCGCAGATGGCGTCGGCACGGCCAAGGCTCGGCGCGATCTCAACCGCGCCTGAAAACTCGACGACGGTTGCGCTGATACCCTGTCGGCGCAGGTAATCCCGCACGATGGACGGGTAGCTGGTGGCGATTTTTCGTCCCGCCAGATCAGAGGCCGCCCGGAAGGAGCTGCCATCCGGATAGGCAAACGCCAGGCGGCACTGGCCATAGTCCAGCGAGCGGATGATCCGGAACGGTTCCGCCGGGTCTTCTTCCAGAAAATGCAGGCGCTTCTCTTCGACGATATTCAGTCCGGCGATTCCCAGATCACAGACGTCGTCACGAACCAGGCCGGGGATGTCGTCGTCCCGCACCAGCAGTACGTCCACTGGCATGTTCTCGCCGAAGGCGATCAGCTGGTCGGGGCCTTTCGTGTACTTGAGGCCGCAGCGCTGAAGGAGGTCCAGCGACTGTTCGGTCAGCCGTCCGGATTTCTGGATGGCAACCTTGATTCGGGCAGGTTTGTCGGTCATGTCAGCCTACTTTCGCCGGCGTTGCAAAGCCTTGCTGTAGCCGCCGGCTCCACTGTTCAGGTAACGGGCCACGCGGCCGATGGTGGTCACGCTGACCCCCGTGCGGTCGTGGATCTCACGATAGGGAAGGTCGCGGTCGAGGAGTTCCGCGACCAGCCACCGGTCCTTGAGTGCCTGCAGCTCCGCAGGCGTACAGAGATCGACCAGAAAGGCCCGGACTTCCCCGACATCGCGCAGGCTCAAGATTGCCCGGAACAGTGACTGTTCCGCGGCCACCTCATCACGCTCATCGAGTATCCGGTGCTCTTTCACGGGTGATCCAATGTACTAATACGTTAGTACGTTAATGCAAGTGATGGCCGTGTGCAAGGGCGGGGTCCCGCTCGCCCCAAAACCTGTTATGGCCGAGGCTGTTGGCTTCTAAAGGGAAGAAATGCTGCGGAGCACGGCGTCACCCATCGCGCGCGTGCTGACCGGTGCACCGGGTGCCGGCGCGATATCGGCCGTTCGATGGCCCGCCTCGATAGCGGCTATGACAGCAGCCTCAATGAGACGTGCCTCACTATCGAGGCGAAATGAGTGCCTGAGGAGCATGGCTACGCTGAGTATCGTGCCGCAGGGATTGGCCTTTCCCTGGCCGGCGATATCAGGTGCCGAGCCGTGAATCGGTTCGTAGAGTCCCCGTGGGCCGTTACCAAGGGCTGCTGACGGCAGCATTCCCAGGGAGCCCGTCAGCATCGATGCCTCGTCAGTCAGGATGTCGCCGAACATGTTCTCGGTGACGATCACGTCGAAATCGGCGGCCCGGGACAGGAGGTGCATGGCGGCAGCGTCAACGTACATGTGCTCGACCTGCAGTTGCGGAAACTCCCTCGCGTAGAGATCCGTCGCGATCGAACGCCAGAGACGCGAGGTGTCCAGCACATTGGCCTTATCGACAGAGGTGACTTTCCGTCGCCGCCGCATCGCGAG
>CAZPNN010000129.1:0-4045 GCA_964587605.1 uncultured Chromatiaceae bacterium | reverse complement strand
CCACGACCACGCTCACCCGCGCCTACTCCCTCGCCAACTACCCGGGAGAAGGGCCGGGCCTGATGCTGAACGTGCGCCTTGCCACGCCGCCGCCGCGCACGCCGGCTGACACGCCGCCGGGTCGCGTGTCCTCGTGGCTCTTCGGCATGCGTGAAAACGATCCGGTAACTGTACTCGGGCCGTTCGGCGAATTCTTCGCGAAGCCCGGCACTGCCGAAATGGTCTTTATCGGCGGCGGTGCCGGCATGGCGCCGCTGCGCTCCCACATCCTCGACCAGCTCGTACGTCAGCGAACCGGCCGGCGCATCAGCTACTGGTACGGCGCCCGCAGCCTGAAGGACGCGCTCTACGCCGCGGAGTTCGAGCAGCTGGCTCGCGAGCACCCGAATTTCAGCTGGCACCTGGCGCTGTCGGAACCCCGAGCCGACGACCACTGGCAGGGACCGACCGGCTTCATTCACGACGCGCTCCGCGAACAGTACCTCGGCGGCCACCCGGCGCCCGAGGAATGCGAGTATTACCTGTGCGGCCCACCGATGATGGTAGCCGCCGTGAATCACATGCTCTCCGGTTTCGGTGTGGAGCCGGGGAACATCCTGTTTGATGATTTTGGCGGCTGAGCGACGCGTCGCTACAGGGAGCACTACGGTGAAATCGGACAGAATCCGCGACTACATGGCCACCGACATGGTAACCGTCACAATGGACACCGAGATCCTGCGTGCGGCACACCTCCTCGTGGACAACAACATCGGCGGCGTGCCGGTGGTGGACGCCGGCGGACGGCTCGCCGGCATCCTCACCGAGAAGGACCTGATGCGTGTGGTGCTGAATGCCAGCTACTACGCCGACTACGGCGGCCGGGTGGCGGACTACATGACGACCGCCGTCGAAACCATCGGTCCGGACGAAAGTGTGGTCGCGGTTGCAAAGCGTTTTCTGGCCAACCGCTATCACCGGTACCCGGTGGTCGAGAACGGCCGGCTCGTCGGCCAGATCAGCCGCCGCGACCTGCTCCGCGCGCTCAGCGATCTCTGGTGACAGCGGCAGTACTCAACCGAGTTGCACCAGCAGCGTGATCGCCAGCAGCGTGCCCAGCCCCGCCAGGCCGTGGCACAAAGCCTTCAGGCCCGGCCCGACCGGTACGCCCAGGTCGTGCAGCGTGTGGTAGAGGCGGTGAAAGCCGTGGAACAGAAACAGCGATATCACCGCTGCCAGCGCCAGCCTGGCCAACGGGTGCTGCAGTAGCCCAAGGGCGCGCGCATAGCTCAGACCCTCTGGGTCGAAGCCCAGGTCGAGCGGCAGCGCGATGCCGGTGAGGAAGACCAGAGCCGGACCCACGAGTGCCGAGAGCATACCGCCGGCACCGAACAGCGACCAGAAGATCGGTTTGTTGGAGCGCTTCATCACCATCCCCGATAGGCCAGCGCCAGCAACAGGACGCTCGCGATTACGGCCGCGGCGGCGCCGCTGCGCACGATCGTGGCATCGGCCACGCGCTTGCCGCCCACGCGCAATATCGGCAGGGTCTTGGGCATCACCTCGAACCAGGTCCAGGCGTGGAAGACGAACGCGGCCAGCAGAACGCCATGGGCCAGCAGCGAGGCCGGCGTGGCCAGCGCTGCGCGCCAGGCGTCGAAGGCTTCGCGGCCCTGCGTCAGGCGCAACAGACCAACCAGCAGGACCAGCGCATAGGCGATCACCGCAATGCAGGTGGCCTCTCGCACCATGTAGCGGCGGTAGAACGGCAGGCGTCGCCACCAGGAGCCCATCGGTCGAATGTACGTGCGTGGCATGCCCATGACCCGGTTCTCAACCCCGTGGCGCGAGAAAGCGCAGGAAATAGTCCCTGGTGCTCTTGATCTTGTTCTGGTTGATTGCGCGCGCCGGATCAACGCCCTTGGGGCAGACCTCGGAGCAGTAGCCCACCAGCGTGCAACCCCAGACGCCGTCCTCGGCATTGATCACTTCCATGCGCTCCGCGGTGCCGGCATCGCGTGAGTCGGCGTTGTAGCGGTGCAGCAGGGCCAACGCCGCCGGGCCGGTGAACTTGCCGTTCAATCCGTACTGCGGGCAGGCCGCGTAGCAGAGCAGGCAGTTGATGCACTCGGAGTACTGGTAGTAGTTGTCGATCTGTTGCGGCGTCTGGCGGCTCGCACCGTCGGTCAGTGTGCGCGGCTCGGCAGCGATGATCCACGGCTTGACGGACTCGAGTTTGCGCACGAAGTCGCCCTGGTCGATGGCCAGATCGCGCTGGATCGGGAAGTGCGCCAGCGGCTCCACCCGCACCGGACCGGGCGCGAGTTCGCGCAGGAAGGTGTGGCAGGACAGGGACGGCACACCGTTGACCATCGCGCCGCAGCTGCCGCAGATCGCCATGCGACACGACCAGCGGAAGGTCAAGGTGCCATCAAGATGGTCCTTGATGTACTGCAGACCCTGCAGCAGCGACATGTCCCGGGTGTATGGCACCTCGTAGGATTGCCACCGCGGCGCATCGTCCTGCTCGGGGTGGTAGCGCATGCACTCGAGTGTGATGTGTTCCTCGGCGCTCATGGGCCGACCCTCCTTCAGGTCAGCTCGACGCGCTCACCGGCGCCGCCGTAGGAGCGGGTGCGCGGTGCAGAGCGGGTGATCGTGACCGGGCTGTGCGTGATGCGCGGCGGCCCGTTGCCCTGGGCGTGGGCCAGCGAGTGGCACAGGAATTTCTCGTCGTCGCGCTGCGTGAAGGCGTCCAGCCGCACATGCGCGCCGCGCGACTCCTCGCGCTTCAGCGCGCTGTGCGCCATGGCCTCGGCCACCTGCAGCGAGAAGCCGAGCTCAATAGCGGTGAGCCACTCGGTGTTGAAGGCCCGGCTGTGGTCGTCGAGCCGGACGCCCCGGCGGTAGCGCTCGCGCAGTTCGGCCAGTTCGTTGCAGGCCTGCTGCATCGCGCTGGCCTCGCGGTAAATGCCGACGTGGGTTTCCATGGTGTCGCGCATCGCATCGCGCAGGGTTGCAAGGCGCTCGCCGCTATCCTGGTCCAGCAGGCGGAGCACGCGCGCGGCAGGCGCCTCGGCCTGGCGCTCGACCGCGTCGCCGCCGGCCGGCACCGATTGTGCCCAGCGCACCGCCGACTCGCCGGCGACCTTGCCGAATACGAGCAGCTCGGCCAGCGAATTCGACCCGAGCCGGTTGGCGCCGTGAATGCCGACGCTGGCGCACTCGCCGGCGGCGAACAGCCCGGGCAGTGGTGTGGCGCAATGCACGTCGCAGACGATGCCACCCATGGTGTAGTGCACAGCCGGACACACCGGAATCGGTGCGGTCACCGGGTCGATACCGGCAAAGGTACGTGCCGCCTCGGTGATTTGCGGCAGGCGCTCCATGATCTTCTTCTCGCCGAGGTGCCGGAGGTCCAGGTGCACCGCCGGGCCCTGCCGGGTCTCGACCGTGCGACCTTCGCAATGCTCGTGCCAGAAGGCCTGCGACAGACGGTCGCGCGGGCCGAGCTCCATCGCCTTGGGCCGCGGCCAGGGTTCGAGCGGGCCAAGGCCATAATCCTGCAGGTAACGGTAGCCGTCCTTGTTGGTCAGGATGCCGCCTTCGCCGCGGCAGGCCTCGGTGATCAGGATGCCGGTACCGGGCAAGCAAGTGGGGTGATACTGCACGAACTCCATGTCGCGCAGCGGTACGCCTTGCGCATAGGCAAGGCCCATGCCATCGCCGGTGACAATTCCGGCGTTGGTGTTCTGCCGGTAGACGCGGCCGGCGCCGCCGGTGGCCATCACCACCGCCTTGCAGCGCAGAAGCAGCAGCTCACCGCTGGCAATCTCGATCACCAGCACGCCGCGCACGGCGCCGTCATCCACCAGCAACTCGACGCAGAAGTACTCGTCGAAGCGGCTGATCGCGGGGAAGCGCAGCGAGGTCTGGAATAGCGTGTGCAGGATGTGGAAACCGCTCTTGTCGGCGGCGTACCAGGTGCGCTCTTTCTTCATGCCGCCAAACGGGCGCACCGCCACGGAACCGTCTGCATCGCGGCTCCAGGGACAGCCCCAGTGCT